>CAMNLO010000133.1 GCA_946543095.1 uncultured bacterium | reverse complement strand
TGGCCGAAGAAACATTACAGGTGCTTTCTTTTACCGGCAGCACCCCTGGCAGCTCCCTGCCGAAAAACAGCTCCTCCAGTGTTTCCCCGAATCTGTCCCGGTCCAGCTGGAAGCCGATATTCGCAAAGCTGGAATTGCAGGATCTGGCGAAGCTCTCTGCAAAGTCCACTTTTCCGTGGCTGGTTCCATGATAACAGCTGATACTGTATCCATCGGCAGTATATTTCCCGTTGCAGTTGTATCTGTAGCTCTCATAATCATCGGGATGCTCCCTGATGTATTCCAGGGCGGTCATGATCTTAAAGGTGGAGCCCGGAGGATACAGGCCCTGGGTGACTCTGTTTACCAGTCTGGAGTCATCCGGGTTTTCCAGAAGCTCATCCCAGATCAGAGGGATCTGAGCGGGATCAAAATCCGGCTTGGAGACCATGGCCAGGATCCTGCCGGTGTTCGGATCCGATACCACAGCGGCTCCCTTATAAACGCCGATGGCCGTGTCCGCCACCTCCTGCAGCACGGGATCCAGGGTGGTGTAGATATTGTCTGCGGGGAATTTTTCCCCGTTTTCCTCCAGGGCTAGCTTTTTGCTTAAGGAGAGATCGGAATTGATCAGATAATAATTGTATTGTTCCTCCAGCCCCATTCTTCCTCTGGTGCTGTAGCCCACTACATGGGAAAAAAGACTCCCAAAGGGATATTCTCTGGATTCATTTCCCTCCTCATCTGTCACAGTCAGTGCCAGCACCTCCCCGGTGGCGGAGAAGATCTTTCCCCGGATATTCTGCCGGATCAGGGCCCGCTGCCTGCCGTTGTAATTATTGCTCAGAAGGGGCTGGTAATTTCTGTAGGCATAGGAGGCAGTGTAGACGGATAAGGTCATGAACAATACAGCAGCCCCAATGGCAATGCCCCGGAGGATATTCCTGCAGGGATGCTCCGCCTTCTCTCCCGCTTTCCCGGCGGAAACCGTATAGAGAAACCCGAAGAGCATCACCGTGGTGATCAAAGAGCTTCCTCCATAGCTGATGAGGGGAAGGGTCACGCCGGTAAGGGGGATGAACTTAATGCCGCCTCCCACTGTTAAAAATACCTGGAAGAGATAACAGATGCCCAGGCCGAAGGCAAAGAGCCGGCCGAAGGGATCCGGGGTCTGATCGCTGATCCGCAGTGCGGTGAGAAACACATGGAGGCAGATTATCAGCAGAAGGATGGAAAAGACAAGTCCCAGCTCCTCCGCAATGGCGGAAAAGATAAAATCCGTGGCCACATAGGGGATGTCTCCGGGAGTTCCCCGTAAGAGCCCCAGTCCGAACAGCCCGCCGGAGCAGATGGCAAAAAGGGACTGGGTCAGCTGGAAGCCTTCATGGTCGATGACGCTCCAGGGATCCAGAAAGGCCTGGACCCTCACCTGCACATGGGAAAAGAGCCGGTAGGCCGTCCAGGCGGCTGCGGCGCCGAAAAAGCCAAAGGGCAGAAGGATGATGGGACGAAGATATGCCAGTGCAGTCATGAACACATAGATAACAAAATAGATCAGGGCGCCTCCCAGGTCTCTGGAAAACACCAGGATCAGCACGTGCAGGGCGGAAATGGTTCCGATCAGGAGATACTCCGGAAGCTTCGGTTTTTTCGCATAGACTCCTGCCAGGAAAAATACGAAAACGATCTTGGCGGCTTCGCTTGGCTGCATGGTGAAGCCCATCACGGACACATTCAGCTTGGAGCCGTGGACCACAGTTCCTCTGATGAGAACGGCGGAAAGCAGAAGGATATCCGTGACTCCCAGGATATAGGGCAGATAACGGAGCCGTTTTAATCTTGGCAAAAGCCAGGGAATGGCCAGTGCGAACACAAAGGCAATGAGGGCAAAGAACAGCTGCCGCACCCCTCGTTTCATATTCAGTCTCGCCAGCATCATCAGTCCAATGCCAAGGAGCATGGAAAGATCCTGAAGGACCTGGGCATAGCCCATGGGAAGCAGCATCCGGAACAGGAAATAACCGGCAAAGAGAATGATCTCCGCAAAGGCAAAGAAAAAGAGATAGTTCAGGTCCTTCGATGCGGCATACATGGCCAGGTATCCGAAGACCCTGCAGGAAAGCCCCAGGGCATACTGCAGCGCAAGGAAAAGCGAATTGTCCGAATGCCTGCGGTTGATCAGAAGGGCATAGGACAACACACAATAAAACGCCGCAAAGGCGGTGATCAGAAAACGTGAGATCTCACGCAGAAAGGCCAGGGTCATCGTTCTCCTTTATCCCTATTCGGCACTCTTTCGCCAATGTCCGTAGGTAAACTCTTTCTTCTTATAGCGATCCGCCGTATCAAAAGGGGCATACGCAAGTTTCATCACAGTCTTCGTCTGCTCTCCCGTCTCATCCGTCAGATCGATCCGGGGGAGGCTTCCTTTGATCACGGCGTCCTGTTCCCCCAGAAGACACAAGGGAACGGAATTGTAGATCGTATTCCCGCAGGGGCTGCAGTGCATCTCCACCGGGAACTCCACCCCGAAGCGGTCCTTCAGCATTTCAAAGCCGGGTTTATGGTCGCAGCGGCCCTTTGTTTTCCGGATGCAGTTTGCGGTCTGCATCAAAGGCGCCCTGCCGTAAACGGGAAACAGAAACAAAGCGGGACTGAGGGCAAGCTGCTGTAATTCCCTCCGGTCTCTTTCCAGAGGCAGTGTAAAGAGCATGCGCTCTTTCAGGAAGGGAAAGCTCTCCTGCAAAAAGGCGATGCTCTCCCGATTCCAGACATAAAGGGAGGAATCCATTATATAGAAGAGTCCCTTTCTTTTCCGGGCTTCAAAGAAGGCGGCTTCCTCCATATTTCTGATGAGAAGTCCCCTGATCTCATCATGGGAGTCCAGAAAGGCGTCCAGCTGCACAAGAAGCTCCCCATCCTGCTCTCTGAGGATCCCGGGGAGTGCCAGAACGGAATCGTCTGGCAATTTGGGAAGTTTTTCTGCCAGAAGATGGTCGAAAATCGGCAGGAGCTTTCCCTGAATCTTCGAAAGTGCCCGGTACTGTTCCTCAGTTTTTAAGTTGACCGTAAAGTCATATTCTGTTAACTTGTCTTGCAGGGAATCCTGCAAAACTGCGATTTTTGACGGTTCATAAGGAGTTTTTGCAGGAATTATGTCACCTGACTTATGTTCACTGACTTTTTTGGTCAATTTCTCCACTGTATTCCTTCTGAGCTGATTCAATGCCTTCACAGGCAGAAACACGTCTCCGGAAAGGGTCACGGCACACTCCTTCATCACATAGGGCGTGTCCCCTAATCTGGCAAACTGTTTCCGGATAGAAGCTTCATCAAGCGGCGATTTTACGCTGTTTTCAACAAGATCTCCTGTTATGTCAACTGATGTTATGGAATCCTTATTCCGCAGCTCTCCATGGCATTTTGCAGCCCTTCCGGGCTCCAGATCAACCTTAAAAAATATCTCTCGTTTTGGAAAATTGTCTGAATATTGATGGCGGATGGACTCCAGAACCTCTTCGTCCGTTCCTGCATAACAGGGTTTATCTAATGTGACCATGGAAGGGCTGTTTCTCTGCTCCAGATAGCCAGTGGAGATGGCTGTGCGGAGATAAAGCTTCTTTAACAGCTCCATATCCTCCGATTGCACCTGATATTTTTTATCGGAATTCCATAACGAAAGATACTTTCTGTAGATCGCCGTGACCCCTGCCACATATTCCGGACTCTTCATCCGGCCCTCGATCTTCAGGGAATCGATGCCCGTAGAAAGAAGCTTCGGCAGCACTGGCAGTGCGCAAAGATCCTTCAGGCTTAAAAGATACTCCTGCTGTTTTCCTCCCTTAGCGCGGTAGGGCTGCCTGCAGGGTCCTGCGCAACGTCCTCTGTTGCCGCTTCTGCCCCCCAGCATGCTGGAGAAAAGGCACTGCCCGGAATAGGAATAGCACATGGCGCCGTGGAGGAATACCTCCAGCTCCATATCCGTATGGACGCGGATCTCGCGAAGCTCCTCTATGGTCAGCTCCCTGGCGGGGACCACCCTGTGGACCCCCATGGCCTTCAGGGCCTCCATCCCTCTGTGACCGGTGACACACATCTGGGTGGAGGCATGCAGCTTCAGGGAAGGAAAGGTTTTCCGCAGCACCTGCATCACCCCGAAGTCCTGGACGATCACACCGTCCAGTCCGGCTTCATAGACGGGAAGGAGCCACTCCGGAAGCCTTGCAAGCTCCTCCTCCGTACACAGGGTATTCACCGTGAGATAGAGCTTTTTTTCATAGAGATGGCAGTAATACACCGCCTCCGGGAGCTCTTCTTTGGAGAAATTCTTTGCGTAGGCTCTTGCACCGTACAGGCTCCCTCCGGCATACACCGCATCACACCCGGCGGCGATGGCGGCCTTCAGACACGCCATATCCCCTGCGGGGGACAAAAGCTCCGGTAGACGTTTTGTATTCTGTTCTTTGAAAGAAGAAAGGCGTCCATCTCCGGACGCCTGAAGCTTGTTTTCCATGTCAGTTTTTTTTCATCATCCCGGCTGCCGCCTCCAGACTCTTAAGTCGTTTCAGGCTCTCGTCCAGCTTCATCTGGGCTCCGATCAGCTTATGCTTTAACTCCGAAAGCTCGTCATCCTTTGCCTTGACCTCATCCTCCAGCACCTGTATTTCCTTCTGTGCTTTGAATACGTCGTCCACCATATTGATCTGCAGCATGATCTGCTGCAGGTCTCTGGAAAGGTGCTTGAAGCTCTCGCTTTTTTCACATTCCGCGTTCTTATTATTCAGGTAGGATGCGACCTTCTGCAGGTATTCCTCCGACTCGAAGCCGCTTAAGGTGAATACCTTTCCGCCGATCACTACATTCGTATCCGTTTTCTGCGCCATGAAACTTCCTCAGATTGATAATGATATATGGATTATATACTATTATCATTCAATAATTCAATCCCCAAATGTCGATAGGCGGTTTCCGTGGCCATTCTGCCCCTGGGAGTGCGGTTGATCAGTCCGTTCTTCAGAAGATAGGGCTCGATCACCTCTTCGATGGTCCCTGCGTCCTCTCCGATGGCTGCCGCCAGTGTGTCCAGGCCCACGGGGCCGCCGCCGAATTTTTCAATGATGGTTAGGAGGATCGTCCTGTCCTGGTGGTCCAGGCCAAAGCGGTCCACATCCATCAGATCCAGGGCCTCCTGGGCCACCTTTTCAGTGATCACACCGTCAAAGCGCACCTGGGCATAGTCCCTGACCCGCTTTAAAAACCGGTTGGCAAGACGGGGGGTGCCCCTGCTTCTTCGGGCAAGCTCTCCCGCTCCCTCCTCTTCGATCTTAACCGAAAGCTTTTTTGCGGAATTCCGGATGATCAGGGACAGCTCCTCAGGAGTATAGAATTCCAGACGCTGGATCACGCCGAAGCGGTCCCTTAAGGGGGCGGATAACAGCCCGGCTCTTGTGGTGGCGCCTACCAGAGTGAACCTGGGAAGCTGATAGCGGAAGCTTCTGGCGTTCTCGCCCTTGCCCATGAGAATGTCGATGGCATAGTCCTCCATGGCGGAGTATAAAACCTCTTCCACTGCCTTGTTCA
>CAMNLO010000132.1 GCA_946543095.1 uncultured bacterium | reverse complement strand
TATGGGCGATGCCCTTATCCTTCATAACGGTCTGTACATCGGCGAAGTCAAGATTCACTTCCGCCGGCAGATTGATCAGGTCGGTGATACCCTGCACTGCCTGCTGGAGCACCTCATCCGCCTTCTTTAATCCATCCTTTAAGGATACCCTGCGCTCCACGATCTCCAGAAGCTTGTCATTGGGGATCACGATCAGGGTGTCCACCCCTTCCTTTAAGCGCTCGATGCCGCCCAGAGCGTTCTTCATCCTGACTCTGGCCTCAAAGGAGAAGGGCTTGGTCACCACGCCCACCGTCAGGATCCCCATATCCTTCGCGCATTTTGCCACCACGGGGGCTGCTCCGGTCCCGGTGCCGCCACCCATGCCGCAGGTCACGAAAACCATATCATAGCCTGCCAGCGCGTCCTTGATCTCTTCTATACTTTCCTCCGCAGCCTTCTCGCCGACATCCGGAACAGCGCCGGCCCCCAGACCGCCGGTCAGCTTCTCGCCGATGGGCAGAAGGATCGGGGCCTTGCAAAGCTGAAGGGCCTGACGGTCGGTGTTGATCCCGATAAAATCCACGCCGACAATGCCTTCGGCCACCATTCTGTTGACAGCATTATTCCCCGCTCCGCCGACTCCGGCCACCAGTATCTTACAGCCGGGCTGCGCATCCATGGTTTTAATCTCTAACAAGGGATTATCCTCCTCAAACTGAAGTGCTCATGTGATGATAATTCGTTAATATCATAGTCGGTATTGAGGAGATTTTCAAGAGGTTTTTCGTACCGCGCGTTATGTAAACTTACGGTTTCACACCGTATCCTCCGGCTCGAAGGTCACGGTGTGGGACTCGCTGGTATATTCGGAAAGATCCAGCTTTCCCTTTTTCCCGGAAAGCTCCGGCAGGATGTTCTGCAGAAGCATCAGCTTTTCATCCACATTGGCCCCTTCTCCCAGCTCCACCTTCACATCATCGAAGTACAGGCTCATCCTGTAGTCCTGGTCAAAATGGATCTTGGTGGCCGCCAGCTCATATTTGCTTAAGAGCTGTGTGGTGTCCAGGATCTGTGTGAACACCTCCACCTGCTCCACCGGCAGGGGTTCGTAGAGCACCACATGGTCGATGTTCAAGCCTGTCACCTGGGGCACGCCCCCGGTGCGGATATTGGAGCACTCCACCACCACGCCGTCCTTGTCGAAGTACATAAACTGGTCCAGATACTGGACAAAGCCCGCCAGGCTCTTTTCGTACACGCTGATCCGCACCTGCTCGGGGGAAATGATCCGCACCACCATTTTTTCGATAAAGGGGATGTCCGTGATCTCCTTCTTTCTGTACTTGAAATACAGATACAGGGAATTCCCGGAAAACGGGCCGTCCTCCAGCATCCCCACGATCTCTTCGTCGCTGTAGTGGTAATTGCCCTCCACCAGAAAGGTCTCCACCTTGAAGTATTCCCACAGGAAGATACCCGCAGCCGTCAGCGACGCGATAATGATCCCGGATACGATAAGAAGGGTGATGCGCCTTCTGAACCGCAGCCGCTCGAAGTTCACTGATTCCCCTTGAGGGGATGCCGCTCGATCCCCAGGACCATGCCGATCTCCGCCAGCTGACAGATGATGGCCGTGCCTCCGTAGCTGATAAAGGGCAGTGAGATGCCGGTGTTGGGGATGGTGTTGGTCACCACCGCGATGTTCAAGAGCACCTGCAGGGACAGATGGGACAGCACTCCCGTGACGATCAGCATCCCGAAGAGATCCTCTGTCTGGGTGGCAATGGCCACCAGCTTGTAGATCAGCGCCAGAAACAGCACCATAATGGCAATGGCACCGATCATCCCCAGCTCCTCGCAAATGATCGAAAAGATCATATCGTTCTGGGCCTCAGGCAAAAAGCCCAGCTTCTGCATACTCCTGCCAAGACCCTTGCCCCCAAGGCCTCCCGAACCGATGGCGTAAAGCGCCTGAAGGGTCTGGAAGCCGGCGCCGGAGGCATCCGCGGAGGGATTCAGCCAGCTGACGATCCTGGTGCCGCGATAGCCTAAGAATGCCAGGGAATGGTCCTTTGCGTACCAGGCAAGCCCCGCAACAGCAGCCACGCCGCTGCCCACCAGGATCAGATATTCCTTATAGGTAGGGCTGGAAACAAACAGCATCAGAAAGGCAATGCCGAAAATAATGATGGCGGAGCTTAAGTTGGAGGTCAGGACCCACACCATGACGGCCGGGATACCGGAAATGATAAACACCGGAATGACCCCCTCCAGCGTCCCCATGGCCCGCCTGCCGCGCTTTGCGATGAAGGAGGCGATAACCAGAATGATGGCGATCTTCATGAATTCCGCAGGCTGCACGGACATACCCGCGATACGGATCCAGCGTTTCGCGTTATTGATCTCCACGCCGATGATGGGCACCAGCAGGACCATCACCACGGAAAAGCCATAGAAGGGCCAGGCCACCCCCCGGTAAAACTCCCTCGTGACCTGTGCCGCGATGATCATCATCAGAAATCCCACCACCACGGAGATCAGCTGCTTTTTCAGGTAAAAGGCAGGATCCGCTTCCTTCCCCAGGGCTGCGATATAGGAGCTGGAGGAATAGATGACGATGAGCCCGAAGGCCACCAGGATCGCCACGATAAATACCAGGGTAAAGTCCACGGAAAGCTTCCGGATCCGCAGATGGGGCGGGGAAAAAGCCCTGATCTCTTTTCCCGAGCTCCTGCGCTTTTTCGCCCGCTTTTCCTCCCGCTCCTCCTCCCTTTTCCTGGAGGCGCCCTCCTGCTTTCCCTTTTCCCTGTCGATCCTTACTCTGTTTAAGGATCTGGACTTGCTTACTGCTCTAGCCTGCATACATATTCCTTGAACAAGTGTCCCCGCTGTTCATAGTTATCAAACATTCCCCAGGAAGCGCAGGCGGGAGACAAAAGCACCGCATCCCCGGGCGCAGCGTTTGCTGTGCACAGCTTCAGGCATTCCTCAAAGCTTTCCGCCCTGAGGATATCCGTGATCCCGTGCTTTCTCGCACATTCCTCGATCTTGTCCGCTGTCTGGCCGATGAGTATGAGAAGCTTCGTCTTTTCCTTTGCCTCTTTCAGCCACACATCATACTCATTGCCCTTGTCATATCCTCCGCCGATGAGGATCGTGGGCCTGCTCATGGCCCGGATCCCCTGGATCGCCGCATCCGGATTGGTGGCCTTGGAATCATTGTAATAATCAACGCCCCCTACGGTGCGAACAAATTCGATCCTGTGCTCCACCGCCTTAAACTTCCTTACGACATCCAGGATCACCTGCTCCGGCACACCTGCTGCCTTTGTCATGGCAATGGCCGCCATGACATTCTCCACATTGCAGATCCCCACCAGGTTCATATCCTCGTGGATATTGAAGAGGGCTCTCTCCTGCCCCTTCTTAGCTTCAAACACCGTGTCCCCTTCCAGATACCAGCCATTCTCCAGCTTTCTTTGGGAGGAGAACCAGAGAACCACAGCGCTGCATCTGTGCTCCCCGAAATCCCTTGTATAGGGGTCTTCATAATTCAGGACGCAGAAATCCTCCTTCGTCTGGTTTTCCGCGATACGTTCCTTCATTGCGGCATAGCACTCCATGGTATGGTGCCTGTTCAGATGGTCCGGCGTGATATTTAAGATGGCACTGATATGCGGATAAAAGGTGTTTATGGTCTCCAGCTGAAAGCTGGAGATCTCCGCCACGCTCACGCTTTCCGGAGTGCTGTCCCAGACCTTTTCCGTATAGGGCTCCCCGATATTGCCCACCACGAAGACCTTCTCTTTGTATGCCTTCATGATCTCCCCCACCAGGCTGGTGGTGGTGGTCTTTCCGTTGGTGCCGGTGATGGCCAAAAGCTCGCCCTGCTCCGCAGGATATGCCAGCTCGATCTCTCCGGACAGGGGGATCCCCCTGTCCGACAGCTCCTTCGCAAAGCCCGTGTCCACAGGGACGCCGGGGCTTAACACCGCTGCGTGGATTGTGTCAAGCACCTCCTCCGGGATTTTTCCGGCATAAAAGTCCACCCCCTTCATCGCTTCGGGATGCTTCGCGGAAAGCGCCGTTTTGTCCAGCGCTTCATTGCCGTCATACAAGATCCCCCGGGCCCCCATCCTGTGCAGCAAGGACAGGGCCGCGATACCGCTTTTCCCGGCTCCCACCACCAGAATGTTTTTGTCTGTGTACTCAAACGACTGCTCTCTTTGCCTGCTCATCTACTCCGCAGCTCCTCCCGTTTCCCCGGCAGCACCCGTTTCCAAACTTTCGGGGACCACAGTCTCCATGGTGGTGTAGCCTGTCATATTCGCTCCCGTTTCGGGATCGATCAGATCTCCTGTATTGGGATCCACCAGATATCCGGTGTCCGGATCTCTGTCAAAGGTCTTCCAGAACTCTTCCGAGGGAAACAGCGTTTCCCTTTGTATGCTCTCCATATCCTCTCCCGTGTCCGGGGGGGCAGTCTGCGCTGCAGTCTCCCCGGACGGGGCTTCGCTTCCCGAAGCTTCCTCCGAAGAGGCGCCCTCCTCAGCAGTCCCGCCTTCCTCTTCGGTCTTCTCCTCACTGGCTCTGGCATATTGATCCAGGATCGCGATCTGCTTCTCCTCCAGCTCCTTCCGCTCCTCGTCGGTCAGCTCCTCCGTCATGTAGATGTTCAGATAGGGCAGCACCTCGGAGAGCACATTCCTAACGATGCCCGTGGCGAATTTGGCGTCGTCCTGGAATCTGGCATTGGGTCTGTCCACCACCACATAGATCAGGATCTCCGGATCCTCAGCCGGGGCGAAGCCCATAAAGGACACCACATAGTTTCTCTTGTCACGGGGAGCCATTTCCGCCGTGCCGGTCTTGCCGCCGATCATGTAGCCCGCGGGCCTGGCGGTCTTACCGGTTCCTTCCGTCACAACGGCTACGCCGTACTCCCGCATCTCATCGCTGGTGCTTTCGGCAATGGTCTGCTTGATGACCTTGGGATCGTTCATTTTCACGGTCACGCCGTCGGAGTTCACGATCCGCTTCACCACATGGGGCTCATAGTATTTTCCGCCGTTGATGAGAGAGCAATAGGCGGCGGCCATTTGGATCATGGTCACATTAAAGCCCTGGCCGAAGGAGGCTGTGGCCAGCTCCGTGGGACCCATGGTATTCTGGTTGAACACCAGAGAATCCGTTCTGGATTCCCCGTAGAGGTCGATATTGGTCCGCAGTCCCAGGTTGAAGATATGCTCGTAGTTCAGGAAATTGTTCTTGCCGATGGTCTGGGCCATGGTCATCAGGGCCACATTGCAGGATTTTGCAATGGCCTCCCGGACGCTTAGGTCTCCGTCGCCGTAGTAGTTGTGGCAGTGGATCTTGAAGCCGCCGATTTCCAGATATCCCCCGCAGTGATAATGCTCATTGCCCTTGATCCTGCCAGTGTCGATGCCCGTGGCCAGAGTCAGCATCTTGGCAACGCTGCCGGGCTCATAGGTGTCTGAGATGCAGAAATTCCTCCAGAGCTGATTGCAGGTGTCGTAAAACTTGTCCTCCTCCTTCATGGTCTCGATCTCTTCCTCCGTGTACCACTCGGAAA
>CAMNLO010000131.1 GCA_946543095.1 uncultured bacterium | reverse complement strand
CATAACACAGGGGGTGTTGCCCATTCTATTTTTCCGAAAGTATCTTTACGCTAATTGTAAAGCAAAGGCTCCCGAAGGACAGCGCGACAGGAGTTTTGATCAGTGATATTACTCCTGGGCCAGCTCCCTGGACCTGTCGGCGCAGGCAGATGCGGCATCCATCACCAGCCCTCTGAAGCCGCCTTCCTCCAGCACCCGGACAGCCTCAATGGTGGTTCCGGCAGGAGAGCAGACCATATCCTTCAGTTCCCCGGGATGCCTTCCGGTTTCCAGCATCAGCTTCGCAGAGCCCATAACGGAGCCTGCGGCAAATTCATAGGCAAGGGCTCTGGGCATTCCCTCCTTCACGGCAGCATCCGCCAGGGCCTCGATAAACAGAAATACATAGGCAGGGGAGGAACCGCTGACAGCCACCACTGCGTCCATCAGCTTCTCCGGAAGCTCCCGCACCAGACCGCAGCCGGAAAGGAGCTTCTTTACCGCCTCCCTTTGTTCCGCCGACACGTTTTCCGTGAAGGAGACCGCCGTGGTCCCGGCTCCCACCAGGGCCGGGGTATTGGGCATGGCTCTGGCGATCCTGGGTTCCCGGTTCAGCTCCTCAAGCCACTCCGTGCTGCCGTCGGCAGCGGGGCGTGCGGAATGGGGCGTGTTCAGGTTTTCCTCCAGCATGGCAATGGAGATCCCCGCAGCGATGGAAAGCACCACGCACTCCTTCGGGATGCTGCCCCGAAGCTCTTCCAGAACTCCGGGCATGACCTGGGGCTTTACCGCAAGGATCAGGATATCCGCCTCCTTCGCTGCCTCCCTGTTCTCCGGTGTGACACGGATGCCAAATTCCTTTGCCGCGGCCTCCTCCTCTTCCCTGAGTCCGCTGGAAGCCAGGATATCAGAGGGCTTCAGGCTCCCCTCCTTCAGGATCCCCTTTAACAGTGCCTTTCCCATATTCCCGAGTCCGATCAGTCCGATCCTCATAGTGATACACTCCTTTCATTATCCTTAGTCAAAAACTATAAATTGTATTTTTAAAAAAAACAAGCGTAATCAGCGATTCTATAGTACAATCGCTTATATCATATCGAAACACCAATTGTTCAGAAGGGAGTCCTCTATGTTTACACATTTCGGCAGACTCAGAACGCGTATCCCCCTTATCCTGGCGGCAGCCGCCGCGATCCTCATGTGCGCTTTCCTCCTGCATGGGATCCATGCGGATGCAGCAGAGGAAAGAGTGAAGACCGCAAGGCCATCCATTAACGGCGCCCTCCGGGTCAGCGGCCAGAATCTGGTGGACCAGTACGGCGACATCGTGACCCTCCGGGGCGTCAGCACCCACGGCCTGACCTGGTTCCCCGATGTCATCGATCCCAGGGTTTTTAAGACCCTGGCAAAGGACTGGCGCTGCAACCTGATCCGTCTCGTGGCCTACAGCCAGGTCTACTGCGAGGAAGATGACGGCGCCGAGACCATCATGCCCCTTCTGGAAAAGGGCATCGAATACGCCATCGAGAACGATATGTATGTGCTGGTGGACTGGCATATCCTGGAGGATAACGATCCCAATATCCATAAGGACCAGGCAGCTGAATTCTTCGAATACATGAGCAAAAAATACGCAGATGTGCCCAACGTGCTCTATGAGATCTGCAACGAGCCCAACGGAGGCACCACCTGGAGCGATATCAGCGCCTATGCCAATGAGATCATCCCCGTCATCAGGGCAAACAGTCCGGATTCCGTTGTCATCGTGGGAACTCCTGACTATGACCGCTCTCCCATCGTGGCGGCCATGAGTCCCCTTACCTTTGAAAACGTGATGTACACCTTCCACTTCTACGCCGGCAGCCATTACGATGTGCTGGATGCCCAGCTGCGGGTGGCTCTGGACAGGGGGCTTCCCATCTTCGTTACGGAGTGCGGCGTTTCTGAAGAAAGCGGCGACGGCAAGCTGGATTTCGAGAATGCGGCGAAATGGTTCACCCTGTTAAAACAGAACAATATCAGCTATACGGTGTGGAGTCTTTCCAATAAGAAAGAAAGCTCCGCCTTCATCCAGGATGTGGTGGAGCCTCCCTTCACCCTTGCGGATAATGAGCTGACCCTCATGGGAATGTACGCAAAGCAGCTGATCCGGGGAACGGATCCCGCCTCCATCAACGCGGAGGGCTCTACCGGCGCGATGAACCTGCTGGAACAGATCAAAAACGTGTTCTTCACCGCAGGCTCCCAGGGCATCAACGCCGCCATGGACTGGCCCAGGATCGCTCTGTATACCCTGCTTGCGATGATCGCGGTCCTGATCCTCTCAGGAGTCTATGCCCTTTATGTAAAATCCGCAAATTAATTTCACACCTACGATACGCTGATCGCAAGAACCGACGCGCTGAAGAAAAACGGGGAAAACACATCGGGGGGCATTGAATGGGGCGTCGTGATCCGGAGGATCTTTATCCTTCTCGGGATCTTCACCTCCATCATCTATCTCACCTGGCGTGTCCGCTACTCCATTCCCGTAGAATACGGGGTCCTGCCGGTCGTCGCCAATATCATCCTGTTAATCGTGGAGCTCTTCGGCTTCTTTGAGACCATCGTCCACTATGAGAGCATGGCGGGAATGCGGGAGCATCCCCTGCCCCGCATCGATGACGGGGAATTCCCGGATGTGGATATCTTCATTGCCACCTACAATGAGCCTGAAGAGCTGCTGGAGCGCACCATCAACGGCTGCGTGCATTTAAAATACCCGGATAAGAACAAGGTCCACGTCTATATCTGCGACGACAACAGAAGAGCCTCCATGCGGGCTCTGGCGGAAAAATGGGAGTGGGCTATTTCGACCGGCCGGATAACAAGGGCGCGAAGGCAGGCAACTTAAACAACGCCCTGGCAAAGACCACCTTCCCCTATGTGGTGACTCTGGACGCGGATATGATCGTCCGGAGCGATTTCCTGTTAAAGACCATTCCCTATTTCGTGGACGCGGAAAAGCGCAACGCCCTGCTGCCTCCTGAGGAGCAGTCCCCCCTGGGCCTTCTGCAGAGCCCCCAGTGCTTCTACGACCCCGACGTGTTCCAGCACAATCTCTATTGTGAACGCCGTGCTCCCAACGAGCAGGATTTCTTCTACCGCACCATTGAGGTAACAAAGACCGCCACCAACAGCGTGATCTACGGCGGCTCCAACACCGTCATCGCAAGAAAAGCCCTGGAGGCCGTGGGAGGCTTCTACACCGAATCCATCACCGAAGATTTCGCCACCGGCATGAACATCGAAGCCGCGGGCTTTGTGAGCCTTGGGATCCCGGAGCCTCTGGCCAGCGGCCGCACCCCCGACACCTTCAAGGAGCATATCAAACAGAGAAACCGCTGGGGCCGCGGGGTCATCAGCACCGCAAGACAGTTAAAGCTGATCCGCAGAAAAGGCCTTTCCCTGTCCCAGAAGCTCAGCTATATCAGCTCCGTGGTGTACTGGTATTCTCCCATCAAGAACCTGATCTACATGATGTCGCCCTTAATGTACGCGGTCTTCCTGATCCCGGTGTTCCGCTGCACCTGGCTGGAGCTTCTGATCTACTGGCTGCCCATGTACATCCTCCAGGATCTCTGCCTGAGGGTGGTCAGCGGCAACGCTGTCTCCACGAAATGGAGCGGCATCTATGAGACCACGGTCATGCCCTATATGCTGATCCCCATCCTGAAGGAATCCTTAGGGATCACCATGACCGCCTTCAAGGTCACGGACAAGTCCGGGAAGGTCTCCAAGCGCACCGCGGACTTAAAGACCATGTACCCCTTCATCATCCTGATCGGACTGTCCATCATCGGCATCATCCGGATGCTTCTCATGATCGAAGGGATCAATTCCCTGGGCCTGCTCATCATTTTGTTCTGGCTCTTCCGGAACCTCTATTTCCTGTTTATGGGGATCTTCCTTGTGGATGGCAGGGACAGCGACGAGGAGCCCGTCCATGTGTATTACGCGGAGCCTGTGGTGCTTGAATTAAACAGCGGGGAGCCGCCTTTGGAGGGCGTTACCACCCATCTGACGGAGCACAGCGTCAGCGTGTTTCTGGATACGGAGGAGCCGCTTAAGATCGGCGAGCATGTGAAGCTCACGGTGGAGACTCTGGACTATAAGGCAGAAATGAAGGCAGCGGTCATCGGGGTGAAGAAGAGCAGCTCCGGCACCTACCGGGTCTACACTCTGGAGATCCTGGATTTCGGAGAGGACAGGATGGAGTATTTCGAGATCCTCTACGACAGGATCCCGACTCTGCCTCAGAATCTGAACAAGGACTGGGGGCTGTTCCTGCAGTTCTGGAACAATATCGCCAGCAGGGTGTCCATGATCAAATAGAGCGCCTTTGCCTGGCGGCTTCAAAGAGCAGGATCCCGGAGGCCATGGCGGCATTCATGGACTCCACCTTCCCCAGCATGGGGATGATCACATGATCCTCCGCCAGGCTTAAGGCTTTTTCAGTCAGGCCGTGGGCCTCATTGCCGATCAGAAAGGCGGTGCCCCCCCGGTAATCTGACAGCGCATAATCCACGGAGGCGGATAAGGCCGCCCCGTGGATTTTTATTTCACTTTTTCTGCAAAGCTCTCCCAGCTCTTCATAAGTGAAGACGCATGCTGCTCCGCTTTTATCCGAAACGGTGTACACGGGCACACGGAACAACGACCCCATGGCGGAGCGCACGGTCTTGGGGCTGAAGGGATCCGCCGTCTCCCCCAGAAGGAACACCGCGTCCGCTCCCGCCCCTTCCGAAAGCCGGAACATGGTGCCCAGATTCCCGGGGTCCCGGATCTCCTCCGCAAATAAAAACAAAGGCGCTTTCTTCCGGAAGACCGCCTCCTTCTCCCATTCCGGGATCCTTGCCACCGCCAGAATCCCCTGGGGGGATTTCGTGTCCGAAACCTTAAGGAACAGCTTTTCCGACAGGATCACGGGCTCCGAGGCCGTCTCCGGCAGTGCATGGGTCTTCGCGTAGCCTTCGGAGGCATAAAGCTGAAGAAGCTGCCCTGCAGGCAGCTCCTTTACAAGCTTTTCTCCTTCCGCGATGTATCTCCCAAGACGCCTTCTCTCGGAGGCCTTCTCCCGGAGACGTACCAGCTCCTTGATCTGCTGATTCTCTGCTGAAGTTAACATAACTCAATATTCCACTCTCTGCATTTAGTTAACATAACTCGAAATAGTGTCCAGCGTCCTGATAAGGAAAGTTTACATAACTCAAATGTGACGCTTGCGTTCGAAATGTTTGCGGTTAACATAAACCGATTTTGTCCAATCCCCTATTGCGTCGCCAGATCCCCGGAGACCTCGTAATAGTACTCCGGAATGTCCTTCTGCATAGCCAGGGCCTCTTCGATATCAAAGTCCACATACTCACCGTGCTTGTAGGCCACCACCCGGTTTGACTTGCCGTCGCAGAGGATGTCTGCCGCATAGGCTCCCATGACAGAGGCATAGACCCTGTCCTTGCAGGTGGGGGAGCCGCCCCGCTGCATGTAGCCCAGGATCGTGGCGCGGGTCTCGATGCCTGTGGCAGCCTCCAGACGTCTTGCCATGGAGGTGGAGTGGCCGATGCCCTCGGC
>CAMNLO010000130.1 GCA_946543095.1 uncultured bacterium | reverse complement strand
CAGCACGTGGGGCATGCCGAAATAGCCGAGGCCCCAGGCCAGCTGGGAAAGGATCTCCACCACGGTGTAGGGGCGTTCCCCGTTCATGGTAAGAGAAAGGAAGGAAGACGCGCCTCCCGCAACCCCGGACTGCTCGATGATGCCGGGGATGTTTTCCACCCCCACAAAGAAGCAGGCGATGATGGGCACTGCCAGGATCCCCACCAACATCAGGATGCCCTGGATCAGGTCCGTGGTGCACACTGCGAGGAACCCCCCCATATAGGTGTAGGTCAGGATCACCGCCGCGCCGATGGTCAGGGCGATGGTGTAGTCCAGTCCGAAGACGGAATTGAAGAGCTTGCCCCCTGCTGCGAAGGCCGACGCGGTGTAGACCAGGAAGAACACCACTATGGTAATGGAAGAAACCTGCAGCAGGATACGCTTCTTATCCCGGAAGCGGTTTTCGAAGAAACGGGGCAGCGTCAGGGCGTTTCCGGCCTTAATGGTGTATTTTCTCAGCCTGCCGGAAACCAGGAACCAGTTGGCGATGGTGCCGATCAGAAGGCCGATGGCGATCCAGCTCTGGCCTGTTCCCAAGGCATAGACGCTGCCGGGCAGGCCCATCAGAGACCAGCCGGACATATCCGATGCCTGGGCAGAAAAGGCCGCCACAAAGGCCCCCAGGCTCCTGCCTCCCAGGAAATAGTCCTCGGCATCCGAGTTTTTGCCGGCAAAGAAAATGCCGATGGCCACCATGATGCCCAGATACACCACAAAAGCGCCCAAAAACCATGCAACATCAGTGATCATACTCTTACTCCTCTAAATTGTATACAAAACAGCGATACCGATTCAAAATTATAGAGTACGCGTCTGTGTTAGTCAAACCAAAACTGCCGTAAAAACAAATGGATTTTTCCCCGTGATTTTGATACGATTGTACCAGCCGCAGGCTGTGAAGCCATGCGTTGGAAACCATCACGAAACAACCTGATCATTTCCTTTGTCAAATGACCCATATATCGCAGTCCCTTTGGCAAAGAGTGTACAGGTTATTTCCAAACAGTTTCTTATCATCTTAACCCGTATCAGGAATATATAAGGAGAAGATTATGAAATCTGATATCGAGATCGCTCAGGAGACTGCCCTGGCTTCCATCCGCGAGATCGCGGAGAAGCTCCGGGTCCCCGAGGATGCCCTGCTGCCCTACGGAAAATGGAAGGCAAAGCTGGATCTGAAGCATCCCGCCATGCAGGAAGCGCTGAAAAAGGAGGCCGGAAAGCTGATCCTGGTCACCGCCATTAACCCCACACCCGCGGGGGAGGGCAAGACCACCACCTCCATCGGTCTGGCGGATTCCCTGCAGGCCCTTGGGAAAAAGACCTGCCTGGCCCTGCGGGAGCCTTCTCTCGGTCCCGTTTTCGGCTTAAAGGGCGGCGCTGCCGGGGGCGGCTATGCCCAGGTGCTGCCCATGGAGGACATCAATCTCCACTTTACCGGGGATTTCCACGCCATCGGCGCCGCCAACAATCTCCTCTGCGCCATGACGGATAATTCCTTAAAGCAGGGCAATCCCCTGGGTCTGGATCCCCGGAAGATCAGGATCCGCCGCTGCGTGGATATGAACGACAGGGCCCTTAGGGATATCGTCATCGGTCTCGGGGGCATTTCCAACGGCATCCCTAGAGAGGAGGGCTTCGATATCACCGTAGCCACGGAGGTCATGGCCATCTTCTGTCTGGCGAAGGACCTGACGGACCTAAAGGAGCGCCTGGGCAGGATCATCGTGGGCTATACCACAAAGGAAACGGGCGGCAGGCCCGTTACCGCTTCCGACCTTCATGCGGAGGGCGCCATGACGGCTCTGCTCAGGGATGCCCTGATGCCGAACCTGGTGCAGACCATTGAGCATACCCCCGCCTTCATCCACGGCGGCCCCTTCGCCAATATCGCCCACGGCTGCAATTCCGTTATCGCCACAAAGACCGCCATGGCCCTTGCGGATTACACCGTGACGGAGGCGGGCTTCGGCGCGGATCTGGGTGCCGAGAAATTCCTGGATATCAAGTGCCGTCTGGCAAATCTCAGGCCCAACGCCTGTGTCCTTGTAGCCACGGTGAGAGCATTGAAATACAACGGCGGCGTCCCCAAAGACCAGCTGAACACCGAGGATCTGGACGCCCTCTTTAAGGGCATCGCCAATCTGGAGAAGCATATCGAAAACCTGACCAAGGTCTACGGCCTGCCTGTGGTGGTGGCCATCAACAGCTTCCCCACGGACACGGAGGCGGAATATACCCTGATCCGGAAACGCTGCGAAGAGCTGGGCGTAAAGGCCGTAGTCAGCGAGGTCTTCGCAAAAGGCAGCAAAGGGGGCGAGGCGCTGGCAAAGGAAGTGCTCTCTCTCATCGACAAGAACAGCGCCGGCTCCAGGGCCTTCGCCTATGAGCTGGAGGACAGCATTGAGAACAAGCTGAACACCATCGCCAAGCGGATCTACGGGGCAAAGAAGGCGGAGCTTTCCGTGGCTGCCAAAAAGCAGGCGGCGGAGCTGACGGAGCTGGGATACGGCAATCTGCCGGTGTGCGTGGCGAAAACCCAGTATTCCCTGTCGGATGATCCGAAGCTTTTGGGCGCGCCCAGGGATTTCGTGCTGAATGTCAGAGAAGTGAAGATCTCCGCCGGGGCCGGCTTTATCGTGGCCTTAACGGGGGAGATCATGACCATGCCGGGGCTTCCGAAAAAGCCGGCGGCGGAAAGCATTGACGTGGACGGGGAAGGACGGATCACGGGACTTTTCTGAGGAAACGCAGACTCGGCCTGCGTTTCCTCAGCCCCTCCGGGGGATCGCTCAGCTGCGCAGAGGAAGGCTTGCTTTGCAAGCCGCGCAGCCGGCGGACTCTGTTTTTTAATGCTGCAGATAGGAATATTTTCCCAGATCCAGGAAGGAAGCCACCTTGCCGATCTTCTCGTACTCCGCGATCAGGCTTCTTACCATGTCCTCCATAGTCACCGGAGACTTCCTGGCCGCGGCGAGGAACACCGCGTTCAGAACGATATTCTTCAGATGGCCTCCCGAAAGCTCCGCCCGCTCCGCGATAAACTGCAGATCCAGATCCTTCCTGGGAACCCCCGCCGAGAAGCTGCTCTTCAGGATCTCGCATCTGGTGGCCTCATCCGGCATTTCAAAATGGACCACATATTTCATACGCCGCATATAGGCCGTGTCGATATTGTTTTTCATATTGGAGGTCAGGATCACGATGCCGTTGTATTCCTCGATCCTCTGAAGGATGAAGCTCACCTCCGTATTGGCATACTTGTCCTTTGCCTCCGTGACCTCTGTGCGCTTCCCGAAAATGGCGTCCGCTTCGTCAAAGAACAGGATCACATTGGTGTTCTGGGCATAGGAGAAGATCTCCTCCAGCCGCTTTTCCGTTTCTCCGATATACTTGTCCACCACCTGGGACAGATCGATCCGGTAAAGAGGCGTGCGCAGGGCGTTGGAGATCACATTGGCGGCCATGGTCTTTCCGGTGCCGGGGGGGCCCACAAACAGGGCGGTGAAGTTCCTGCCGTAGGGGAGCTTTTCCTTCATGCCCCACACATCATAGACAAGATGTGAATTCGTCACCCCGTCGATCAGCTCCAGAATGGGTTTCTTCTGCCTGTCGCTTAACTTCAGGTCATCCAGGGTCACGCTCACATCCACGTGCTTTAAGCTTCCCTTCTTCGGTGCGGGATAGCAGTCCATGCAGGCGTTGATCACATAGGCCGCCTTCTTTTCCTCGCTCCAGCCGTTGTCCCACACGGAGGACAGGGATAACAGAACCTTCCCGATATCCCCGTAGGCAAGCTCGCACAGCCCTCCGATGCCCTCGGCATCCAGCTCCATACCGTAAGTCTTTGAAATTCCCTTCCAGGCCTCGATCCGGGAATCCTTGTCGGGGAAAGGAACCTCGATGCGCCTTATGGGAACGGATGCTTCGGGGATCAGCTCCGTCCAGGAATCCGTACAGACCACCACGGGCTCGCTGTGGGTCTTAAAATACTCCAGGGCCCTGAAGAGCAGCTCCTGCCCGTCAGACCGTTCCGACAGGACGATCCTGTCAAAGACCACCGGGCAGCCGTAAAAATACGCTTCCCTTCTCAGCAGCCATAGAAAATAGCCAAGTCTTTTTTTATCCCTGGAGACGAGCCTGTCCCATTCGATGATCAGGGTGCCTCTGCCGGCAGCCTCCGCTGCCAGGGCCACGGCGCTTTTTCTGCCCACGCCTTCCCTGCCGGATAACTGCAGCACATAGAAATCGGTACATCTTCTCGCCGCGTCATACTCTCTTCCCACAAGAGCTCTCGTCTCCGAAAAGCCGTAATACCGCTCCGTTTCCTCCGAGTTCAGAAGCTTCAGCCCGGCCGTGCCGCCAAGCTCCGGGGAAAGCTCATCATCCCCCGTCAGATAGGCCATGAGCCTGCCGTCCGCCACCAGCTCCCTGTAAAGGATATTCTGCCTGCTGTCGGCCACGGCCAGATACCGGCACAGAACCTCATATCCCTCCCGCAGCGCGGGAAAGGACCATTGCTCCAGCTCCCCGCAGACCTCCAGGGCCAGCATGAGGGTCGGGCCTCCCCCGGCCAGCTCCTTGATGGCACGCTTTACCTGGGGGTAGAAGAAAGCCGCAGCGGAAAGATGCAGCGCGAAGATCAGTGCCTTGTCGGACAAGACCCCTTCAATGACCCTGATCCTGGCCTCCTCCACATCCGTATCTTCCATGGCAAAAAGGGCGGATCCTGCTCCGCCCTCAAAGATTCCCGTTCTGTATTTGTCCGCTTTGGTTCCAAAGTGGGAAAACAGCCTGAGAGAGGCATTGTATGCCTTTTGTTCGATTATCTGCATAGCTTCCGGATCCTGTCAAAATCGTCATAGACCATGGACAAGATAAAATTCAGAGCCGGGCCCACCTCGCCCTTGAGCTGTTCAAAGTCCGGGCTGTTCAACACCGTGAGATAGCGGTGATATACCTGATTTTCCTCACTGAAGATCCCGTATGCCCCAAGGAGGCAGTCCATATTCATCTCATTCAGTCCCACAAGGATGCTCTTTTTCTTTTTCTCCGGGACCGGAGGCAGGAAGGTGGTGTAGATCTGGAACAGGATCACATCGCCGATGTCCTCTTCTCCCTCGTCATCAATGGGAACAAAGCAAAGTTCCATCAGTGCCACGCCGTCTTCCGCTTCCCCAAGGCCCTGGATGGCGGCCTGCAGCATGTAAAGCTCCCCGTCATCCTTAAAGCGGGTCTCATACCCCGCCTCGTTAAACTGTCTGTTGAATTCCTCCAGCAGCTTCTTTTGGGTGTCAGTGATCATGTTAACCTCCGCTTTATTGTCTGAAATCTCCTTCTCACCCGAAACCGTATTGCCGATTCCGGAGTAACCTTATCATCTATGCTTTGTTTTCGCCATCTGCGGCTGTCAGCCGTTATCCTCCTTCGCCTTCACCCGGACAAACAATGCCGCCGCGATGACGAAGATGACGCAGGGGATCAGGTTTAAGCCCATGCCCGCGTACAATCCTGCCCGGTCCGCCGTGATCCCGATGATCCAGGGCATGATGATCT
>CAMNLO010000129.1 GCA_946543095.1 uncultured bacterium | reverse complement strand
CGTGCGGCGCGCCAGGTCAGGATCCGCGATCAGCTGCTTTGCGTATGCCGCCGCCGCGGAGATATCCCCGTTTCGGAAGATCAACCCGGGCAGGACGATGCTGTCCATTTCTCGATCCGTGCCAGGCTCAGGGGGGATATCCCCTTCGGACCCTGCTCCATTTCGGGAAGGATCCGATCCCTCTCCATCCTGCAGATCCACTGCCGCAGGATTGAAACGGATCCCGGAAGAAATCGGATCCGCTGCCGCCGGATTGGAGCTGCAAAAAGGGTCAAGCAGGAAGGGCACCGCCCCTGCGGCGGCGTTGGCGACCACGGCGCAGCCTGAATTCATGGCTTCGTTCAGCACCGCTCCCCAGCCCTCCCGCTTGTCGCTGAGCAGAAGGAAGATGTCCGCCTGCTCCATGCGCTTTCTCACCTCCCCGGGTGAAAGAAACGGGGTAAAGCGGATGCTCAGGCCCTCCGATTCCGCGCTGCTTTGCAGGGCCTCCAGCATGGGGCCCTCCCCGATCAGCTCCATATCGTAGGGAATGCCTTCCTTCGTCAGGATCTTCGCGATCTCAAGGGCCCACTCGGGATGCTTCCAGTCGATCATCCTGCCCACCCACAGAATCCTGGGGAGCGCAGCCGTCGGCTGTGTGGCGGCATTCGGGTGTGTGGCTGCGTTTGGCTGCGCTGCTGCCGGCTGTGTGGCGGCATTCGGGTGTGTGGCTGCGTTTGGCTGCGCTGCTGCCTGCTGCGCGGCTGCGTTTGGCTGCGCGACTGCGTTCGGCTGCGCTGCTGCCGGCTGCGGCGCTGTGTTCGGCTGCGCTGCACCCCCTTGCAGCGGCTTTCTCCCCATCAGCGCTTCCATATCGTATTGCCTCGTCTCCGGGAAATACCCCCATTTCAGCATTTTACCGGGATAGGCCCGGATCAGGGAAAAATCCGAGGCCACGTAGCCCCCCGCGCAAAGGAGCCACACCCTGTTTTTGCGGAAACGGATATGATCCAGGTATTTCCGATAGAGCCCCCTTGGGGTGATGAACTTCCACTGCCCCTCCTTGTAGATGCTCTCGCTCATCCGCAGAGTGGGGCGGTTCGCCATAAGGCGGGGCGTGATCAGATATTCAGGGGCATCCCCGAAGAGGACCATGTCGGCATTCATAATTAAGTTTACATAATATCGTGCTGAGAAACATACCGTACCATCATCCATTCCGGGACACACCTGGATTGCGCTTGTATTATCTTCCAGGCCTGTATGATCCTCAAAACCAGAATGATCGTCCGCATTTGCATTTGACAGACCGCTTTGCTCCGCATCAGCAGACCTGTGCTCATTTGATCCTGGTCCGTTTGCATCCGTGCCCGGCTGCTGTTTTCGCGAAGCTGTTTCCCTATCGGAAAAGCCGAAGCCGGAAGAACCGATCCCTACGGGATCACCTGCTCCCTCCGAAGCATCCAGCCTCTTCACATACCCCGGCAGCGCCTCCCCCCAGCCCATGGCCTTCCGCTCCTCCGTCATCTCCTCCGTTTCGAGAAAGACAAAGCCCGCTCCCAGGGCGGCGTACATGGCGTCGCAGAAAGGCTTCTGGTGGTGGTTGAAATAATTGGACACAAACACAAAGTTCATCTTCAAAGCTGCAGCACCTCAAATTTCTTCCAGTCCTTTTCCGAAAGGAGCCTGAGGAAAGCCCGTTCCCTGCGGGAGAGCGCAGCAATGGATCCCTCCGGGATCCTCTCCCTCAGATTTTCAAACAGCAGGCACTGAAGCACGAACAGCGCCTCCGCGGCCTCTCCTCCAAGGCCCCGCACCCGCTCCGCGTTCAGCTTCAGCTGCTTCACCAGCTGCCGGAGCAGATCCTCCCGGCCGAAATCCGTTCCCATTCTCACCGCAGTGTTGATGACCTCCCTGCTCACATACCAGGTGTCCAGGGCCTTGGGATCCAGTGTCTTTACAAGAGAGCTTAAACCTGCAGGATTCCTCCGATAGGCGTATACGGTCCTCTCCAGCTTCGCCGCAAGCCGGGCGGCAGGATAGACAAGGAAAAAGACCACGGTGTCCTCAAACCAGGATTTTTCAGCGAAACGCACGTATTTCCAGAGGGAAGCCCTGTAGAGCTTTCCCCAGGAATAGCCGTGGAGCAGCGTCAGTGCGGATCCGGAGGTTTTGCAGCCCCCGGACTTTTCAGGACCGCCTGCAGCAGGCTCCTCCGACGCCTGCTGCCCGGACCCCTCCGGCAGGATCCCCGGGATCATAAGGCCTTTCCTTGCTGCCTGTTCCACGATGTCCGCCGCCTTCAGCTCTCCCGCTCCACCGGCGCTAAACTCCCTGAAGCTTCCTTCCACAATGTCCGCGCCTGTCTCCTGCGCCGCCTGCCAGAGTTTTTCCAAAGCCAGCGGAGCCAGCAGATCATCGGAATCCACAAAGAGGAAATATTTCGCCATAGGATTCCGAAGGGCTGTGTTGCGTCCGCCCCCGGAGCCTGTGTTCTCCTGGGATATCATCTGTACGCACATGCTGCCGGCGAAATAGATATCGCTCCCGCCGCAGCAGGCGCATTCTCCTTTTCCCGCAGCGCCTCCCGGGCTGTTCGGACCTTCTCCGCTGTCATGGCGGACCGCCTGCTCCAATTCCTTCAGGATCTCCGGCGTCCTGTCCCGGGAACCGTTATCCACGATGGTCAGCAGCACCTTTGCCGTAGTCTCCTGGCCCAGGATGGAATTCAGGCAGTCCCTGATGGTGGCCTCCGAATTGTAGGCCGGCACCACTACCTGGATATCATAGAAGGGCTCTGCTTCGCTGTTCCCTTCAGCAGCTTCCTCGTATACCACATAATGAGGATCGGGATAGAGGGCTCCTATCCGCTCCCTGGCTTCCGTTTCCGTCAGGGTGCTCTTTCCCGAGGTCAGTACCTCCCGCAGAAGCAGCGCGAGAGCCAGATAGAACAGGGGCATATTGTAGATCATATACCGGGTCTGACAGAATATGACCAAAGTGGTCAGCGCGACATTCCCCAGGATCCCGAAAGCCACCAGCCCGCCGAAGACTCCCGCCGGGGAATCCGGCCATCGGACAAAGGCCAGGACAATGAGAAGCGCAAAAGCGGCGTAGGCAAAGAGGCTGTATATCTCAAAGATCCTTCCGCCCCTGGCAACGGTCAGGCACATGCCGTGGGCAAAGGAATTCACGTACACCTGCAGGATCCGGGGCAGCTTTTTCGGAAAGACTTTTTTCAGGATCTCTCCCCTGACCACATCCGCCAGGACAGCCGTGGCCTCTTTCCCTTCCACGCCCCGCTCGTTCAGCCACTCCTCGATCACGGGCTGGGACATACCGATGGCGATGGCGTCATAGCTTTCAGAGAAATGCTCTTGGTCTCCTGCCGCATAGGTCAGGGTCAGATGTTCCCGGTCCGCCTGCAGGATCAGATCTCCGTAAAGCTCCCCGTAGGAATACAGCTGAGGATCCGCAAGCATCTCCTCCGTAAGCGTGAGATAACGTCCGATGCCCTCATCCCCCATTGCCGCATAGGAGGCCATATCCAGCCCGGCCTCTCCGAGGTATTTCTCGTCTCCGGGCTCTGAAGCATAGATCATTATGGTGAAAATGGTGTTGTTGGAATCGGTATGGCCGAGAGTCAGTCCGTGAAGGGCATAGTTGTACACCCGCTCTGACAGCGCCACGCAAAGGAAACAGGCCGCGGGCAGGGCAATGCAGAACAGCGCCCGCTTGATACTCCTTGAGGGAAGCCAGTACGCGTATGCAAGCACCAGGAAAAACAGCGGAATCATCACCAGCATCTGTTTCCTTATCCCGATGAGCAGAATGACCGTCAGGGCCGCAAAAAGGACCTTCTTTTTCCCTCTTCCCAGAAGGATCTCCAGGAAAAAGGCAAAGGCAAGGAGCCACAGGGGAATTGTCAGGGATTCCGTCATGATGGAGCAGGAAAAGGTGCTGCCCCGCCTGGCCGCAAAACGGGTCAGAAGGGAGGGGGCCATGAGGATCAGAAGGATCAGGCCTTCCCAGATAAGGCGGGAAGGATTCCGCCTGTCCGGTCCTGATCCGCTGCCGCTCTGTGTTTTTTCCGGCTTTCTTTCCGTTTCGCCCGGCACAGCTGATCCCGTTTCCTTTGCTTTGTCAGAGGAGCTGAACAGATCCCCGGCAGGCCCGAAGAATTCCCGGATCAGGACGATGGCCAGATAAGCGGAGCAGGCTGCGTTCACCAGATTCTGGAGGAAGGAAGCCGCGGATAAAAAGCTCTCTTCCCCGAAAAGCCCCCTGAGAGCCGCCAGAAACAAAGGATACACCGGCTCCCTGGAAATATCCATATACAGATAGCTGTGGGAGTCCGCATGCAGCACCGCCCCGTCCAGAAAAAAGAAAAAGAGGTAGAAAACAGTAAAAACAGCCAGGATCAGAAGATCATGGCTTATCTGCAGCTGCCGCTGAGAAAGTGTTTGTTTCTTATCCATAAATGTAGTCTTACTGTTCAGATTCCGTTAATTCCCGTATCCCGGCCTCCATGAAAGCACTGTTTTTGCAATATCTGCTTTTGGTAAGTCTAACACAGTCAGAAGGAAATTTGAAGAGTACGACCGGCCCGTCTGCCTGACGGCAGGAAAGACAAACATAGACTTGCATATCAGAAAAGTTTAAAACTCTGATGCTGTTCGGTGAAGGATAGATGTGATACAATCGCATTTGAAAGTCAGGATTTTTTTTAAGTTTGGATTTCCAACCAAATCCCAAATCCGGGATTTGTTCAGGTAAACAATGCCGCCGCGTGCGGCTTGAATAGGAGGAGAACACAAGATGAAACACAGAAGCAAAGGATTTTTGAGCATCCTGCTCAGCCTTGTGCTGGTGCTGGGACTCATCCCGGCCTTCAGCATGACCGCGTTTGCGGACAACAACGTCAGCACCTACACCCTGCAGATTCCCTCGACGCTGAATGTCAGCTCGGCGGGCTGGAACGCCACCGGCGGCCTCACCGCGGCGGTTACCTCCGGCGACACCTTTGACACAGGCAAAAAACTGACCGTGACCGCCGCGTCCGCAAATGGCTGGACGCTTAAGTACGACAGTGATTCCGACAGTTATTCCGTTGGCTACAATCTGGCGAAGGCCACGGGCACTTACATCAGTGCGGCAGAGCCCGCTTCCTGGGAGTTCAACGCAGACGAGCTGAACGCCGACGGTGGTACGACCAAAACAATGGGCATCATCGTGGACGATTACAGCGGAAAGCCCGCAGGCACCTATCAGGACACCGTGACCTTTACGGCGAAGGTGGAGACGGCTGACTGAGCACCAGGGACGATCAGCAGAAAGGCCGTGAGCCTATGACCCGAAAAACGAATATCCTTGCGGCCTTTCTCGTCCTTGCCCTCGCGCTTACGCTGACCGGCTGCGGCGCGGGTGGCGACAGGGCGGAGCGGTTCGCGGAAGCAAATCCCGGCAGCGGGGAGAGCATTGCCATACCGGGCTATGAGAAGATGGACTTCACGGCGGGCAGGACCGCGCAGACCGTGAACCTCAAAAACCCGGCGGAGAACGCCTGCACTTTCGTCCTCAGCCTTACGCTGGACGACGGCACGACCCTCTGGACGGGCAAGGCGCTCTCCCCCGGCGAGGCGTT
>CAMNLO010000128.1 GCA_946543095.1 uncultured bacterium | reverse complement strand
CAGCTCTGCATGAAGATGTAGACGCCGGTGGCCACGATGCAGGGGCTTAAGATGGGCAGGATGACCTTGATAAAGGCGCTCCCCCTGTTGCATCCGTCCACTAAAGCCGCTTCCTCCAGGTCCATGGGCAGGTCGTTTAAGAAGCCGTAGAGCAGCCACACGGAGAAGGGGATCGTGAAGGTGGTGTACGCCAGGATCAGAGAAAAGGGCGTATACAAGAGCTTCATCTGCCGCATGATGGAATACAGCGGGATCAGAAGCAGCACCGTCGGGAACATATTATTGCATAAAAACACGCTCATTAAAACCTTCTTCCCGACAAAATCGTAGCGGGAGAAGGCGTAGGCCGCCATGGTGGCCACCAGAAGGGTCACCAGAGTGGTGGAGATGGCTACGATAAAGCTGTTTTTCATGGCCGCCATGAAGTTCACGGTGGTGGTGAACAGCTTTGTGTAGGCTTCAAAGGTAATGGTCTTGGGCCAGTAGGTCACCGTTGCACCGTAAAGCTCCTCCTCCGGCTTAATGGACGTGACAAAGGTCCAGTAGAAGGGGAAGAGCATGAAAATGAATAAGATCGTGAGGACAACGATGCGTACCAGCTTGTCTGATGTTTTTTCTTTTTTCATCACTTTTCCTCCGAGAAATTCATTTTCAGATAGGGGACAACCACCACCAGCAGACATAGGGCAAGGATAATGGCCATTGCCGAGGCATAGCCCAGATTCAGCGCATTTGCCTTCTGGTAAATGTACACGCTTAAGGTCTGGGTGGAGTAGGCGGGTCCGCCCTCCGTCATGTTAAAGATCACATCCACCGAATTTGCCACCCAGATGATACGGAGCAGGACCGTAACAAAGATCGTGTTCTTAATGGAGGGCAAAGTGATGAAGAACAGCTTCTGCAGCTTTGTGGCACCGTCGATATCCGCGGCTTCATACATATCCTGGGGCACGCCCTGCAGCGCCGCCAAAAGCATCAGCGCAAAGAAGGGGATCCCCTGCCAGACAATGGTGACGATCACCGCGGGGAAGGCGGTGGAAACCTCGGATAAGAACGGGATCTTTTCCTGGATGAGTCCCAGCTTTAACAGGATATCGTTCAATACGCCGTTATTGCCGTCATAGATCCAGCGCCACATGAGGCCGATCAGGACACCGGGTGTGACCCAGGGGATCATGGAAAGGGCTCTGACCACCCCCCTGCCTCTGAATTGCTGGTTTAAGATCAGCGCCAGGATAAAGCCGAAGATAAACTGGAAGCCTACACCGAAGAGGACCCAGAGAAGAGTGCGGATCAGGGCGCTTTGAAACAGCGGATCCCCGAAGGCTTCGATGTAGTTCTGAAAATGGATCCATGCGATATTCTTCGGGCGTCTTAAGTCATAGCTCTGAAAGCTCATCAAAACGGCGTTGCACACCGGAATGAACACGACGCATAAGATCACAAGCACTGCCGGTGCTACCAGAAGATAAGGATAGATCGATTTTTTCTTATTCATACCCCATACCCTTCCAAAACAAGTAAAGACACCCAGACCTTGGAAGATTCACAAGGCCCGGGTGCCCTAGGTTTTACTGCATGAATTTCATGTTATGTCAACTAACCTTACTTATACAGCTCACTTTGCAGAGTCTGCATGCACTGCTCGGCAGTGATCTGGCCTGCAAGAGCCTGGCCTACGGTGTTGGGCCATACGGTGGAGATCCACTCGGTGGTGGTGTCCAGGATGGGCAGGATGCCGGCGAAGCTTTCGCCGTCCAGGGAAGCCTTCATGAAGCGGTTGTTCTGGAAGAAGTCGCCCTGTGCCACAGTCTTGGAAACCGGTACGTTGCCGGTGCCTTCGCACCACATCTTCTGGCCTTCGCCGGCTGCCAGGTAGGAGACCCACTCAAAGGCCTCTGCCGGATGCTCGCAGGAGGAGAAGATCACGGTCTCGGTGTCGCCCATGGAGGTCCACTGGCCCTTGCCCGCCGGGAACGCGAAAGCGGATACGTCATCCCCGAAGGTCTCTTCCATTTCCTTGGAGGAGCCGGTGTGGTGGACTGTCATAGCGGTGATACCGGACTTGAAGTTGGCGATGATCTCCTGGAAGCCGTCGCTGGGAGCAGTCTTGGGAGCATAGCCGTTCTGATACAGATCGATGTAATCCTGCATACCCTTGATGGCATCGGTGGTGGTCAGATCCTCGAAGGAGCCGCCTGCGGCGTGGATGAAGGAACCCCAGGGCTCCTGACCGCCCTTGGAGCCTCTCATACCGAAGCCGTACACATCGGTATCAGCCTTGCCGTCGCCGTCGGTGTCCATCTTCATGGTGCACTTCTTGCAGGCCTCCAGGAACTCGTCATAGGTCTTGGGCACTTCGACTCCTGCCTGCTCGAAGTAGGAAGGTCTGTAGTACACATAGAGGACCTGGATGTTCCAAGGCATCACATACATGGCGGAATCGCTGCCGCCGGCCTGCTTCATGACACTGTAGATATTGTCGTCGATATCCGCCTTGCTTGCCCAAGCATCCACATAGGGAGTCAGATCCACCAGCAGATCGTTATTGACGAACAGAGGAGTGGAGGTCAGCTTCCAGGTGGAAACGTCCACATCGGAGCCGCCCATCTTGGCATTGAACAGGTTCTCGGAATAGGCGCCGCCGTCCCAGGGCTGCTCCTCGCCCACCACAGTGATGCCCTTGCCGTTCTCGGCATTGAACTTGGCGATGATGTCCTGCATCAGCTGGGAATAATCCGTGTTGTCTGCCCAATACTGGAACTTGATGGTTACAGGTTCGCCGCTGGGTTCCGCTGCGGGAGCTTCCGCTTCGGCCGCGGGAGCCTCGGGGGCAGCCGCGTCAGCCGCGGGTGCTTCGGGAGCCGCTGCTCCGGCATCCGCCGCAGGAGCCTGTGCACTGTCGGTGGATCCGCCCGCCGCACCGCCGCCGCAGCCTGCGATCAGGGCCGCTGTCATGGCAGTGGCGAGGGCTACGGAAAGGAATTTTTTCAGTCTCATTTTTACCTCCCTGCCGAGCACTTTGTGCGAGGCCGGCGAAGCAGACCCGAGATCCGCTGACGCCATCCGAATCGGGGCTCGGCACCGATCCGAGTTTGAAAGAAAAGCGCATCAGCGCTTTCCTTCAAACGTACCTCCCTGTTGACGAGATACAATGTAATGAAACAACTCAGTATTATATCACTAAGGTAGGATGATGTAAATCGAAAATCATTGACGAAAGCGTGATTTTTCGTTATTGTAACGGGGATATGGGAGCAAAACTATGAGCCATTTTGACCGTGAAAGCATCACATCGTTTCTGGGGGAGTACCCGGAGCTGTCCCGCCGTCTGCAGGTGGTGGATCAGACCGGCTCCACCAACGAGGATCTGAAGGCCCTGGCCCTTCAGGGGGCGCCGGATTGGACCATCCTTGCGGCAGCGTCCCAGACCGCCGGAAAGGGCAGCAGGGGGAGAAGCTGGAGCTCTCCGAAGGGAAGCTCATTGTCCTTCTCCGTATTGTTAAGGCCCCGGATCTCACCGGAGGAGGCTTCCATGGTGACCTTGGTCATGGCGCTGGGGATCGCTCGGGGGCTGGATCGTGTAGTTGACATAACATATAACGGCGGATCGGGGCAGGAAGTTAGTGTATCAACGGATGCAGAGATGCAGCCCGTGGTTGACATAAAACAATGCAAATGGAGTCCCCAATCGGTTGACATAACACAGGATGAAACAAGTGCCCAGAAGGTTGACATAATACAGGCCAGATCAAACCGGCAACGGGTTGACATAACACAATCCTGTTGCGAAGGGCAGCAGGTTAACATAACACAGGAATTTGGAATCAAGTGGCCAAATGACATTGTGCGCAATAAAAAGAAGATCTGCGGCATCTTAACGGAAATGCCCGCTTATACTCCCGATTCCTGCTGCATCATCGTTGGCGCGGGCATCAATGTAAACATGGAAAGCTTTCCGGAGGAGCTGCAGGATAAGGCCACCAGCCTGAAAATGGAATTCGGTCGCCCTTTTGACAGGGGGCAGGTGCTGGCGGAGGTACTGAAGGGGTTTTATGACCGTTATCGGACGTTTCTTGAAACAGCGGATCTTTCCGTATTGCGGGAGGAATATGAGAAACGCCTCTTGAACAAGGAAGAGGAGGTCAGGCTTCTGGAGGATAACAATGAGATCACAGGGCTGGGGCTTGGGATCAACGAGAAAGGAGAGCTGCTTGTGAATGCAGGCGGCAGGCTGAGGTGCGTGAGAGCAGGAGAAGTGTCGGTGAGGGGGCTGTATACCTATGCATGAGAACAGACTGCCGGACGGGAGGCTGGTGCTGTGCGGCGCCAGTGCATATTCCGAAAGCTATTTTTTTAATGACGATTTTGACCGCCTGCCGGAAAGCGTGAAGGAGGAGCTCAGGACCATCGCCATCCTCTTTACCCAGGAGGCGGGGGGCGCCTTTTACCTCGTTTTTGATGAGGAGGGCGATCTGGAGATCGTAACGGACGCCGACGAGGAGGATATCACTTATGATACCATCTCGGCGGGGCTTCTGGCGGGAAAGCTGCGCAGGGAGCGGAGCGAACTCTTTGCCGGGATCTCCATGTACTATAAGGCAGTGTTTTTGGGAGAGGGCATGGAATAAGATCATGCCTGGCCGGTGCAGCGAGTTCCTCCGGCCGGGGCAAACGCCCCTTGTTTCACTCGCGATACGGAGCCAGAATGGAAATGCTTCTTGTAGGGGATGTAGGCAACACAAACCTGACCTTCGGCGTGTATGACGGGAAGGAGCTGATCACCAGCTTCCGCCTGAACACCAAGGTAAACCGTACCTCCGATGAATTCGGGGTCATGATCACGGACCTCCTGATCCGGAATCAGATCAATATCAAAAATATCCGGGCCTCCATTATCGCCAGCGTGGTGCCGGATCTGATGCACTCCCTGACGAGTGCCATCGTCAGATATCTGGGCGTGACACCACTGATCGTGGGCCCGGGGATCAAAACAGGGATCCGGATCCAGACGGACAATCCCAAGGAGGTGGGGGCTGACAAGATCGTGGACGCCGTGGCAGCCTACGAAAAATACGGCGGTCCTGTGCTGGTGCTGGATTTCGGCACCGCCACCACCTATGACCTGGTAGACGAAAACGGGACCTTTTCCTACGGCATTATCGCCCCCGGGGTCCGCACCGCCGCAAGAGCCCTGTGGGAGGATGCGGCAAAGCTGCCGGAGGTGGAGATCAGAAAGCCGAAGACCATTCTCGCGAAGGAGACCATCTCCTCCATGCAGGCAGGCATTTATTTCGGACAGATCGGCCAGACCGAGTACATCATCCGCAAGTTCAGGGAAGAATCGGGGCTTGCGGCCATGAAGGTGGTGGCCACGGGCGGTATGGGCAGGATCATCGCCGAGGGCACGGACATGATCGACGTGTATGACGCGAATCTGACGCTGGACGGGCTGAGACTGATCTACGAGAAGAATCTGTAGGATCATGTCAACGGAAAGGCGGTATCCGGTTTCAGATAGTACTTTCCAATGTTTACGCCCGGTTATGTTCCGTCGGTCCGATAAATTTTATGCTAAGGAAATGCTGAATAATTCAGCATTTCCTTAGCCCCTCCGGGGGATCGCAT
>CAMNLO010000127.1 GCA_946543095.1 uncultured bacterium | reverse complement strand
CTTGAAATGCGCCCGGAGAAGGATCTCCCCTCCGGTGGAGATGCCCCCCAGGATACCTCCGGCATGATTTGTGGCGGTGGTGATGCTGTTAACATAACTCGAATCCTCCCGGAACGCATCATTGTTCTCGCTCCCGAATCGCCTTCCTACCGCGATCCCATCCCCGATCTCCACGGCCTTCACCGCCCCGATGGACATCATTGCATGCGACAGCATGGCATCCAATTTCTCGAACACCGGATCCCCCAGTCCTGCGGGAACGCCGCCTATCCTGCATTCCACCACGCCTCCCACGGAATCCTTGTCCTTTCTGCACTGCTCGATCAGTTCCATGGCCCGTTTGCTGGCCTCCGGATCCGGCATTCCCGTGGGGGTAAGGAGCCGCTGTTCCATATCCATGTGCTCTTTGTCGATCTGCACATCACCGATGGAAAGGGTGTAGGCCTCCACGCGGATCCCGAATTCCGACAGCAGCTTTGCCGCCACGGCCCCTCCCATGACCCGGCCCACGGTTTCCCGGCCGGAGGAGCGGCCGCCCCCCCTGTGGTCCCGGATGCCGTATTTCATCTGAAAGGAAAAATCGGCGTGGCCGGGGCGGAACACATCCTTTAAGGCGTCATAATCCCCGGAGCGCTGGGATGTGTTCCGGGTGATGATGGCGATGGGGGTCCCGGTGGTGACCCCATTAAAAACGCCGGAGAGGATCTCTGCCCGGTCCGCCTCCTTCCGGGGGGTCTGGGCGGCGTTCTGCCCGGGCTTCCTGCGGTCCAAACAGACCTGTATGTCCTCGGCGCTTAAGGGTAAGCCTGCGGGACAGCCGTCGATGACGCAGCCGAGAGCCACACCGTGGCTCTCTCCGAAGGTGGTGATATGAAACTGTTTTCCAAAGCCTGATCCGGACATGTTGCTCCTTCCTGCTATGAGGACCTGCGAGGGTAACGCAGGTTTTCTTTCTTTGAAAAATGTGGTAAAATAGATAAATTAAATGTGCTTCGGTTTCAAACGGGAATCCTGTGGCGGACAAAGTGAAACACAGATGTGGGCACTGTTTGTAACCGGGTGTCATACCGCTTAAAGCATAGCATATCCGTATCGGGGCAATCAACACCGAAGTGTTCCGGTTCGGAAGAGGACTGTCGGGACAGGGCATTTTTTTCAGAAAGGAATCCCGCAAATGAGTGAACGTAAATGGTATGAATGGCTTTTGACGCTGGTGTTTGTGGCCATGCTCATCGTCTGCATTTTCCTGAACATCTCCGTGGCGCAGGGGGGCGGCATCGAAAACATCATCATCAACGCCGTTATGTTTGTCCTGGTGGGCATCATATTTTTAAACTGCGAGATCGGCAGCTTTTTCCCCACGAACAGCATGATCTTCGATCTGGAGAGCGTTACGGCGCGGATCCGCAAGGACGCCCAGACCGCCACCCAGTATCTCTGGGACCAGTACAGGCAGAAGGGAGAGGAGATCTTTGAAAACAAGCTGCTAAAGCAGCGCTACGGGGATTTCCTCCGGGAGATCCGCCGCACCACCGCGGGAAAAAAGGCCTATTACCGCTGCGACATTCAGGAATACATCTCTCCGGCCCTTACGGACGAGATCATGCACAGGAATCTTTTGAACCAGGTGGCGGGAGCTCTGACGGGCCTCGGGATCCTGGGGACCTTTGTGGGCCTTTCCTTCGGCCTTCAGAGCTTTGCCGTGGGATCCGCCTCGGAGATCACGGACAGCATCGCGCCCCTGATGAGCGGTATCAAGGTGGCCTTCCACACCTCCATCTACGGCATGGTGTTTTCCCTCACCTTTAACTACGTCTACAAAAGAAAGCTGGAGGAGGCGGAAGCCGCCATCCGGGATTTTCTTTCGGTGTATGAGAAATACGTGCTGCCGGATGCGGACACGGATGTGGTGAACACCCTCCTTGCCATTGAGCAGCAGCAGGCGGAGGGCCTCGAAGCCCTCACCACCACCATTGCCCATTCCCTCTCCGAGAGCATGACGGAGCTGATGGAGCCCCAGTTTACGAAATTCGACGAGACCATCGCCCATTTCGCGGAAGGGGCTAAGAAGGATCAGATGGACGCTTTGGGAGTCATTGTCAATGCCTTTATCGCGGAGATGAACAAGTCCATGCACAATTCCTTCTCTCAGCTTTCCTACACCATCGACCAGACCTTCCTCCTCCAGCAGAAGGGATCGGAGCAGCTGCAGCAGCTTCTGGACAATACTGCAATACAGGCGGAAAAATACAACGAATATTTCCGTTCCCTTCAGGAGTATATGCAGAAGCTCCAGGAGGCCACGGTGCGGATGCCCATGGACGCGGAAAAGACCCTGACCCTTCTGCAGGAGGCCCTAAACCGCTCCGATCAGCACTTCAAGGAGATGGTGGCGGAGATCGTGGGGATGACCAGGCAGGTGCCCGCGACACTGCAGGAATCCTACAGCAACGTGGAACGGGCCCTTCAGGAGACGGGGGATGCCGTAAACGATTTTGCGGCCCTGGTGGAAAGACTGGATGCCGAGGGAAGCCGCAAGGGCTCCATTTTCGGGCGGAAATAACGGAAGGGTTCATAATCAATGCTCAGGAATACAAGGATCAAAAACCGGACCCACGACGAGGAGACCACCTACTGGCTGTCCTATTCCGATATGATGGCAGGGCTTTTGCTGGTCTTTGTGCTGATCATCGCCGTGACCATGCTGCGCTCCCAAATCCAGTATGACTTAAAGGAGCAGGAGCTCTTAGGCAAAGAGCAGGAGCTGATGGTCCAGACCGACGCTCTGGAGACGGAGCGGGAGACCGTAGCCTCCCAGAAGCTTCTTTTGGACGATCAGGAAAAGGCCCTGGCCATGCAGGAGGAGCAGCTCATTGCCCAGCAGGAAAAGCTGGCCACCCAGGAGGAGGCGTTACGGGAGCAGCACATCCTGCTGTCGGAGCTGGAGGATCTGATGGCTTCCCAGCAGGCGAAGCTGGACCGGATCATCGGCGTCAGAAAGGAGCTGGTGCAGGATCTGAAGCAGGAGTTTGACAATTCCGGCCTGGAGATCCAGGTGGATGAGCAGACCGGCGCCATCACCTTCCATTCCAGCATCCTGTTTAACTTTAACCGTGACGATCTGAAGGACACCGGCAAGGACTTCCTGGGAGAATTCCTGCCCCGTTATGTCAAGATCCTTCTGGGGGAGAAATACAGGGACTATATTTCCGAGATCTCCATCGAGGGAAATACAGACACCAACGGCACCTATCTCTATAATCTGGAGCTGTCCCAGAAGCGTGCCTACAATGTGGCGGAATACTGCCTCTCCGACGACAACGGCCTCTTAACGGAGGAGGAGCTGGAGGCCTTAAGAGCTGTGGCGGTGACCAGCGGACGCTCCTACAGCAATCCGATCCTGGATGAGAACGGAGAGGTGGACATGGAAGCCTCCCGCCGGGTGGATTTCCTGTTCCGTTTAAAGGATGAGGAAATGATCCGCGAAATGATCGAGATATTAAACTCCGAGCAGATTCCGGAGGAATAATACAAAGGACACTGCAGACCATGAAATGTTTAAGCATTGAGATCAACGAGGCCTTCACCTACATCGTGGAGACGGACTATGTTCCGAGACTGGCCTACCCCCCGAGAGAAGCAGAGAAAAAAGAGGAAGAGGGGGAACAGACGGAGCAGACGGAGCAGGAAAACGGAGAAGCCATGCAGGCCCCTCCCACAGAGGAAACTCCTCCCGAACCCATGCCGGAGGAGGATTTCAAAAAGCTCTCGAAAAAGGAGCAGAAGGCAAGGAAAAGGAAAGCGGCCAGGGAAAAACGCGGCAAGGGCTCTCCCAAGGAAAAAAACAAGGGGGGCAAGGGAAGCGAGGGCTATTCGCCGATAGGAATGACTGTTTACCGCAGTCTGAGCTTTCCCACTCCGGAGGATATTTATGAGGACGGCCTGATCAAGGACCCTGAGGTCCTCGGAAAATTCCTTTCGGAGAAGCTGATCACAGAGCGTATCAAGACCAAGTCCGTGATCTTTTCCATCAGCTCCTCCAGGATCGCCGTCAGAGATGTGGTGATCCCGAAGATCAAGCCAAACAAGATCTTAAACCTGGTAGAGGCCAATGCCTCGGATTATTTTCCGGTGGATATTGAGAAATACCGGATCTCATACGATATAAAGGATGAGAACGCCGATGGGGGAGCCAGCCTGGCACTCCAGGTTCTGGCAGCTCCCATCGACATCCTTCAGACCTATTACAGGACCTGTGTCTTCGCCGGTTTAAAGGTGCTGGGCATCGATTACATGGGCCACTCCGTGCTGACTCCTCTCTACGGGAGGATCGGCAATGAGGTCTGTATGGTGGCCAAGATCGACAGCTCCCAGTCCCTCCTGACCATATTCAAAAAGGGCTGCGACGTCCTGCAGCGAAGCATCTCCTATGGGGTGGAGGACGCGGTAAATCTCGCCTCTGAGCGCTATGAGACCTCCTATGAGGAGGCCGTTCCTCTGTTCTACGAAAACGATTTTTTTATCCGGGAGGAGAAAGAGGAGACTTCGGAAGAGGGAATGTATGACGACATCGGCTCCGGAAATCCCTATGTGGACTCCGTGGACATGCTCTGCAGCGGCATCGCCAGAGTGGTGGACTACTACAATTCCCGCAATACGGAAGCCAGGATCACGAAGATCTACATCACGGGTCTGGGAGCCGGCTTTACTGGGCTTGACAGCCTGATCGGTTCCGCCGCGGGCTGCGATACCTATGCCGTAGGCTCCCTCCCGGGCATCAGCTTTGCGGAGGACCAGGGAGCATCCGCTGCCCGCTACTTCTCGGTGCTGGGCTCCGCCATGGGGCCTGTGGACTTAATGATCGAGGACGAGCGCACTAAGAGGCGGCGTCAGCAGGGTCTTGCGGGGATGATCAGGGTGAACCCCCTGTATCTTGCAGCCGCGCTTCTGATCGCCTCTTCCCTGGGCATGGCAGGCTATTCCCTGGCAAGGGAAACGCTTCTGAAGGACCGGAACGAGAAGCTGAAGGGCGAGCGGGACAATCTCATCGGCATCCTGACCGTTTACCATGAATATCAGGAGCAGGAGGCCCTTTACAGGGAGGTCACTCATATCTACGACCTGACCAGAAGCCGCAACGAGGAGCTGGTCAGCTTTGTGGAGGAGCTGGAACAGAAGATGCCTTCCAGGGCCTATCTGTCTTCCTTTGTTACGGACGGCCTGACGGCCTCTGCCTCCATTACCTGTTCTTCCAAGGAGGAGGCGGGAAATTTCATCGAGACCCTGAGGAACTTCTCCAGCATCCAGGAGATCACCGTCACGGGGATCTCGGAGGATATCGACGAGTTGACAGGGGCCGCCTCCTGCACCTTTTCCGCAGCCATTACCTATAAACCCCTGGAGGCCATGGATTACAGCATCCTGAGCGGCAGGACGGGAAGCTCTGGGGAAGAGGAGAGTGCTACAGAGGAAACCGGGGAGCTTCGGCCTGTGCTGGAGGATACTGAGCCTGAGGAGGGAGCGGAGTCTCTCCCCTACGTGCCCATTGAGGAAGGAGGCAGCCTGTGAGCGGCTCGGCAAAAACAAATCTGCCCCTTCTTGTGGCAGTGCTCTCATTGCTGGTGTTTATCCTGGT
>CAMNLO010000126.1 GCA_946543095.1 uncultured bacterium | reverse complement strand
GGATCTCCCCGGTATTTCCGAAGGGCTTCTGGACTCCCACCTGAAAGGGCTTGCCCTCCGGCTTTTCTCCCACCACAAGGATATTGGCTCCCAGATTGATGATGGCGGAGGAAACTCCCTCAGCTAAAAGCAGATCCCTCATCCTGTCCGCAATATAGCCCTTTGCGATAAAGCCCAGATCCAGAATCATTTCCGGATCCTCCGTCCTCACATATGCATGCTCTCCATCGTGTTCCACATGGACTTTTGTATAATCCACATGCGATAAAGCGCTTGTTATCTTATCCGGATCCGGAAGCTTCGGCTCCTGTTCCATATGGAAATCCCACAGAGAGCTGACGGCCCCTATGGAGGGATCGATCCTGCCCTCTGTCTTTTGTGCAAAATTAAGAGCAGTTTCTAAAAGCACCGCTGTTTCCGGATCCACCTCCGTTGTTGCTCCTTTTGACGTATTGATGCGATACAGATCGGAATCCTGGAGAGTCCTGGAAAACAGATGTTCATAGCGGTCTGCATCGGAAAACAGCTTTGCAAAGACACGGTCCAGATGTGCCTCCGAGGCATCCTTGATATCATAGATCGTAACGGTGATAAAGGTGTCGAAATAGAACCCTGACTTTGCCACCGGAGAGGAAAGCCTTCCGCAGCCGGCAAGGAGCAGAATCAGGATGAGCGCAAATATGATAACAAGTGATTTTCTGGAATTAGGATTCATAATGTGATATTCTATCACGAAAAGGAGCGTTTCCACAAATGGGCAAAAGATCGTCGGATGATTTTGAACTGGATATGGATCGCAAGGGAGAAGCAGGCTTTGGCGGAATGATCCTGATAGCCTCCCTTTGTGTTTTGGGTGTCTGCGCTCTGGTCTTTTATCTGAACCGTTCCTCCTTTATGCAGACTGCAAAGCCAAAGGAATCGGCTGCAGGTGAGCAGGCTTCGGAAACCGTTTCCATTGTAGAAGATACCGCCAATGCTGATCCTGTTTCTGCTTCCCAAAACTCTGTGTCAGGGGAAGCCGCCCCGGAAGGACTCACGGCTTCGGATCTGGATTTCTGGGATATGTATCCGGTGGAACCGGAGGCGGAGCTCACTGAGGAAGCGGAAGAGGAAGAGGAGGAGCTTCCGGAGGCGGATCCCTCCACCGACGGGAAGCACACTCTGGTGGTGGATCCGGCAGGGGAAGAGGAATGGGTGCTGATCAATCCCTATCTGAAGAAAAATACCTATGACCTGACAAAATTCACCGCCAAAAACAATCTGATGCACTACTACGAAAACGGACGTCAGGCCTCCTTTGTGGGCATTGACTTAAATGAATACAACGGCGCGGTGGATTATGAGGCCTTAAAGCGGAACGGCATTGATTTCTGCATGCTCAGGGCAGGCGTGAGGGGGTATGAGAGCGGCACGATCCTGCAGGACAAAATGATCGAAGAGAATCTGGAGCGGGCAAAGGAATCGGATATGAACATCGGGCTCTATTTTTCCTCTCAGGCCATCAATGAACAGGAAGCCATGGAAGAAGCAGCCTTCTGCGTTGATCTGGCGATCCGGTACGAGCTGACCTATCCCATTGCCTATATCCTGGAGGAAAACATCGGGACCAATGCCCGTACCATGGCCCTGCGGCGGGATGAAAAGACCAAAAACACCGCTGCCTTCTGCAACGCCGTGAAGAATGCCGGTTTTGTGCCCATGGTATACGGGAATAAGTATTATCTGTTAAAGGAGATCGAGCTGGCAAGGCTGGGGGATTTTGAGATCTGGTATTCCGACACCTCTGATCTGCCGGACTATCCCTATCAGTATTCCATGTGGCAGTATTCCCAGACCGCCACGATCCCGGGTATCCTGGGGCTTTGCGACCTGAACATCCTCTTTGTGAACTACGAGGAGCGGTAACGCAGGATCCCTTCCGATATGGAAACCCTGACATAGATCTCCGAATATTCCTTGGGAGAACACTCCGGCTCGTTAATGGGAAACTGCTTTGCAACCCCCTTCTTTTTCAGGATATCCGCTGCTTTATTGTATGCGATGGCAGCCTCCAGCTCCGTTTCATACACCCCGATCTTCATATCCCCCCGTACATGGATCAGTGCCTTATAGCAGACCTTTTCGTTCTTTGTGATCCTTCGCACGCCGTAGTAGGGATTGACGATCTCGATATTCCCGAATCTGTAGTCGTGATCATCTCCGTTGCAAAACAGATAGTCCCGGTCCTTCACCGCGAAGGGGCGGATCCCGTAGCGGCTTTTGATATTGATCTGGCTGCCGTAGTCCGCCACAAAAACATGGCCTCCCCGGAAGCTGATCTTATGGGAGGAATAGTAGAACAGCTCCTCGATATCGAAAAGGAGGAACTCCTCCGGGCGCAGATAGTAGCGGAAAAAACGGGGCCTTAAGTAGATGGGGTTTGCGAAATAGACGCCGTTGTCCCTGAAATTCACCAGGCTGATGTGTTTTTCAAAAGGGAGAAGGGCGTCTTCCGGATAGTCATCCGGCTCCTGTTCGGAACGGATCAGGGCCGCTGCCTCCTGGTAGACCTTCGCCGCCGTTTCCATGGAAGTATAGCTTCCCAGAGAGATATGCTTGCCCCGGAAGGTTATGGATGCACGAAAGCTTTCCGTGCCGTCTTTTTTGCTCGTGGGATAGACACCCTTCATTGCATTTGACATGGATTTATGATACTATTTTTCGGGCTTTGAAGCAATGAAGCGATCCCCGGACAGGATCGGCGGATCGCGGATATGCCTTAAGGAAATGCTGAATAATTCAGCATTTCCTTAGCCCCTCCGGGGGATCGCACGGATTCGGAACGGAAATATGTCGCTTCGCGACCCGAATCCGGCGGGGGAAACGCTTTAATCAGCGTTTCCTTAACACTATTTCAAATGTATCCGCTTTGATCTGCGAGGGATCTGAAAGAGCGGAACGCTCCGGATCACAATGCTCCGGATCGGAATGACAAAGAAAGGAATTCATCATGAGATACCACAGTACCCGGGATGCAAAGGTCAGTGTAAATGCCACGGAAGCTATTTTAAAGGGCCTGTCGGATGACGGCGGATTGTTTGTGCCGGAGAGTATTCCGAAGCTGCCTGTTCCGGTGGAGGAATTTGTGGGCAAAAGCTACCGGGACACCGCATTTCTGATCATGAAGGAATTCTTCACGGATATGACGGAGGAAGAATTAAGGGCCTGTGTGAACGCGGCCTATGACGAAAAATTCGACACCCCGGACATTGCCCCCATCAGGCAAGCAGACGGCGATGTGTATCTGGAGCTGTTCCACGGAAAGACCATTGCCTTTAAGGATATGGCCTTATCCATCCTGCCCCATCTCATGACCACATCGGCGAAAAAGCACGGCCTCACCAACGAGATCGTGATCTTAACAGCCACCTCCGGGGACACCGGAAAGGCAGCGCTTGCGGGCTTTGCGGATGTGCCCGGCACCCGGATCATCGTTTTTTATCCCAAGGACGGCGTCAGCAGGATCCAGCAGCTGCAGATGGTGACGGAGAAGGGAAAGAACACTCATGTGGTGGGGATCAACGGCAATTTCGACGATGCCCAGACAGGGGTAAAGCAGATCTTCAACAACAAAGAGCTGGCTGAGAAGCTGGGCCGGAAGGGCTTCCAGTTCTCCTCCGCCAATTCCATCAATATCGGCAGACTGATCCCCCAGGCAGCCTACTATGTCTACGGCTATGCTGAAATGCGCAAGCAGGGGATCATAAAGGCGGGAGAGGAGATCAATATCGTGGTCCCCACCGGCAATTTCGGCAATATCCTGGCGGCCTCCTACGCAAAGCGCATGGGGCTTCCGGTCGGGAAGCTGATCTGCGCCTCCAACCAGAACAAGGTGCTCTTTGACTTCTTTGAAACCGGCAGCTACGACAGAAACCGCCCCTTCTTCCTGTCCTCATCTCCCTCCATGGACATTCTGATCTCCAGCAATTTAGAGCGCCTGATCCGCGACATCGCAGGCTCTGATAAGAAAACAAAGGAACTGATGCAGCGCTTAAGCAGGGAAGGAAAATACGACATCACAGAAGAAATGGGGAAGAAGCTTTCGGGCTTTTACGCCGGATACGCTTCGGAGGAGGAGACCTTACACAGAATCAAAGAGCTGTATGAAACGGATCACTATGTGATCGATCCCCACACCGCAGTGGCTTCCCATGTCTGCCGGCAGTATAAGGATCACACAAAGGACACGGCGAAATGCCTCATCGCCTCCACCGCCTCTCCCTATAAATTCCCGGGCAGCGTCATCGACGCCATCGCTCCCGGAAAAAAGAGTGAGGATCCCTTTGAGCAGGTAAAGCTGCTGAAGGAACTCTCCGGGGTGGAGATCCCGAAGGCCGTGACAGAGCTGATGGATGCAGAAATTCTCCACAACGCCCTCTGCGAAAAGGAGGAAATGCAAAAGGTGGTGGAGGACTTTCTGAAGTAGATTCTGAGGAGTATACGGATTACTTCGGAATCCGCTGGTGTTCAGTTTTTCTGGCTGACCCAGTCGGAGACCTCGTTGCGATCGGCAAGGGCAGCATAATCATGCTGTCCTCCCACCGCCAGATAGGCGGGACGGATGATCTTGCCGTGGCCTGCCAGCTCCTCGATCCTGTGGGCAGACCAGCCTACAATCCTGGCCATGGCAAAAATAGGGGTGAACAGGGCCTCCGGCAGTCCAAGCATCTTGTAAACAAAGCCGGAATAGAAGTCCACGTTGACACAGACGCCCTTATAGATCCTGCGCTCCCCGGCAATGACCTGGGGGGCCAGACGTCCGACTCTCTCATAGAGGTCGAATTCCTCGGAAAGCCCCTTCTCCTCGGAAAGCTTTTTCGCAAAGCTGTGGAGCATTTCCTCACGGGGATCGGAAAGGGAATAGACCGCATGCCCCACGCCGTAGATCAGGCCCTGGCGGTCAAAGGCTTCCCTGTGCAGAAGCTTTCCGAGATAATCGGCTATGGCCTCCTCATCCTTCCAGTCGGAGATGTTTTCCTTCAGATCCTCGATCATATGCACCACCTTGATATTGGCGCCGCCGTGTCTGGGTCCCTTCAGGGAGCCTAAGGCTGCCGCCATGACAGAGTAGGTGTCCGTCATGGTGGAGGTCACCACATGGGTGGTGAAGGAGGAGTTGTTGCCGCCGCCGTGCTCCATATGGAGCACCAGCGCAAGATCCAGAAGCTGTGCCTCAAGGGGAGTGTATTTGGAGTCCTCCCGGAGGATATGCAGGATATTTTCCGCAGCTCCCAGCTTTAAGTCAGGCTGATGGATGATCAGGCTCTTGTGATCGTGATAATGGGTATAGGCGTGATAGCCGTAAATGGATAACAGCGGAAAGACGCTGATCAGCTGCAGACACTGGCGCAGCACATTGGGCATGGAGGTATCGTCCGAATTATCGTCATAGGAATAGAGGGTCAGAACGCTTCTTGCCAGCGTGTTCATCATATCCCTGCTGGGGGCTGTGAGAATGATATCCCTGACAAAGTCGGTGGGCAGAGTACGGTACCGGGCCAGAAGCTCACGGAATTTCTCCAGCTCGTTCTTATTGGGCAGCTCATTAAACAGCAGGAGATAGGTCACTTCCTCGAAGCCATGGCGGTTTTCCCTTGAA
>CAMNLO010000125.1 GCA_946543095.1 uncultured bacterium | reverse complement strand
CCTGCGAGTTGAGACTTTTCATCAACTACTGACATTATATAAAGAGGATTGTGAATCTGGATTTGTGAGTGCATAGCCCTGACAGGAAGCCATATTTAAATAGATTATTCGTGTTGATGTGAGGCATTTGCGTAAATGTAAATGAAGCTCACTTTTTTTGAAAAACAGCTTTCCTGGAGGCGGATTTTTTTGGGGTTAGTAGAGAGGCAGTCTTCTGTCTCTCCGTCTAACCTTGAAAATTGAATAGACTGCCGCCCGGGATAGATACCGGCCGTGACGCGCGGGTTTGCGTGGAGCGGCTGTGAAAACGTTGCGGAAGAAACGGGACAGGAACGGGCCCGGGAGGGCAAGAATTAACAAGCAAAATTCAAATAATACATGTGCTGCTTAAAGGCACATATCATGCGGCAAAGCTGTCTTCTTTGAGGATGGTTTTGCCGCATTCATGTGTTGTTAAGCACAGGAGCAGAGTTGACAGGGAAAAAAGAGGGTTCCGGAAAGGAGAGGATACGGAATGGGACTTTTTACAGCAGGTTTGGTGGCAGGAGTGATGGCTTGCGCGGTAATCATGCTGGTGCGGTGCGCGGCCTGGTATGAGCTGAAGCATCCGGAGGATGACTACTGGCACAGGAATATCTGGAGATCAGGGGCGGGTGCGGCGAAGACGGAGAAGAGAACGGTAAAGCCGGACACAGAAAGGCAGGACTCAGCGGAACAGGATTCACGCAAAGCGGAGGTGACAGATGAGGAAGGGCATTAAACGTGTGCAGCTGCAGAAATCCCGTCTGCCCCGGAGGCATTACAGGGAGGACATCCCGGACGACTGCAGAGACTGTTCATTCTGGCTGAAAGGGATCGACAGCTGTTCGCGGTATGACTGCTTTTACCTGATTGAGGAAGAGAGGCAGATGACTGCCGAAGGGGATAGACCGGATCCGGACTGCAGGGCCTGTCCCTATGGCAGGGAGCGGCCCTGTGTGGGCTACTGTATCAAAGAGCTCCACAGGGAGAATGCCAGGCAGTTTGCGGATCAGAAAGGAAGGTGATTGCGATGACGACCGCACTCCAAAAGGAGAATATCCGTGTGGACTTCACGGACGGGCATCCCGTAGTGTCGGCGCGGGATCTGTGGAGTGCACTGGGGATCAAGACCGTTTTCAGAGTCTGGTTTCAGCGGGTCTGTGAGCTGGGTTTTGCGGAAGGATCAGATTATACAAAGGTGTATCAAAAATGTTACACCTCTCGGACAAACCAGACGGAGGTCGATTATGACCTCAGTGTGGATATGGCAAAGCATATCTGCATGCTGCAGAGAAATGAGAAGGGCAAGGCATACCGGCAGTATTTTCTTGAACTGGAAAAGGCATGGAATTCGCCGGAGAAGGTGATGGCGAGGGCCCTGCAGATTGCCCGCCGCCAGATTGATGAGCTGCAGGAGAAATGCCATATGTTGATCGTGCAGACCCGGGAGCAGGATGTCCTGATCCGGGAGATGCAACCCAAGGCAGAGTATCACGACAATGTGATCTGTTCCAAGTCGCTGGTCCTTACGACCCAGATCGCCAAGGACTATGGGATGAGCGGGACGAAATTCAACGCCCTGCTCGCAGACCTGGGGATCCAGTACAAGATGAGAGAACAGTGGCTCTTATATGCCCCCTACCAGAATCAGGGCTATACCGCGAGCACGACATTTATCATCAAGCATTCGGATGGAAGCATTTCTTCCAGGTATCAGACCGAATGGACCCAGAAGGGCAGGCGTTTTCTGTACCTGTTCCTGAAGGACTACGGGATCATCCCCACGGTGGAGAAGCAGTTATTGGAGATGACGGAGAAAAAGAGGGGAGGTGAAGACAAAAATGCAGGAAGAAGTGGATGAGAAAACCCTCGCACTGGTGATCAGCGGAGGCAGAATCACGACCAACATTCTCAAGGGTGTCCTTTCCAAGGTCGTGCACGACATGGAGGAGGCCAACCGGATCAGGGCCGCGGAGAGGAGGGAGACGCAGAAGGCGGCCAAAGCACAGAGAGCAGCGAAAAAAGAGGGCAGGAAGAATGCCTACCGCCCCGGGAAAAAGAGCCTGAACACAATGATGGAGGAGGGGAGCGAGCTCACCAATATCGAGATCAAGGACAGCAACATCAAGTCTTTTGAGAAGGTGGCGAGAAAATACGGCATCCAGTACAGCCTGAAAAAGGACAAGTCCGTAACGCCGCCCAACTACATCGTTTTTTTCCGGGCAAAGCATGCGGAGGTCATGAACGCGGCTTTCAAGGAATATACGGATGTCGCCCTCCCCAAGAGCAGGAAGGCATCGATCCGCAAGCGTCTCCGGAAGGCAATTGAGCGCACAGCCCACCGCGAGAGGGAGAAGATCCACGAGAGGGATAGAGAGCCCTCGCTGTGAGCCTGTGGCATATAGCACGATGAGCTCTTGAACCGGAAGGCTCAAGAGGTGCCGTGAGTCCGTGAGCCGGGAGACTGTGGAGGACCACGCAATTGTACAGGGAGGAGGTTCAAACCGATACCGATGACAGAAGAACAGAAGAGAAAGCCGCGCCCGCCGGATGATCAGACCGGAGGAAAGACACACGGAGGGCCGTCTCGCAGGAAGGGATCCAGCAGGAGATTCAGTAAGAAGAGCCTCCGCAGGAAGAAGGGGAAAGGCAAAAGCATGAAGGACCTGGCCCTCGGCTGTATCGAGCCGGTCAGGGCAGGGCTCATGGAGCGGTTCCGCGGCGCAGAACTTAAGAGACCACTGATTTCCAACATTCCCTATCTCATCACGTTTTACCTGGTGGAGAAGGAGGCATGGCTCTACAGGCATTGTACGGGAGACTCCTTGATCCAGAAGCTGATGAACCTGTTTTTGTATTTCAGCCTTGCTTTTCAGAATCCGCTCCCCAGCCTTCACCTGTGGGATTTGGCCGTGGGCGCCGCGGGAGCGGCAGGATTCAAGGCTTTCATAGGATACCGCATGAAGAATGCCAAAAAATTCCGGCAGGGCGAGGAATACGGCTCTGCCCGCTGGGGGACCCACAAGGACATCGCCCCCTTCATTGATCCGGTTTTTGAGAACAATATCATTCTCACGGCGACGGAGTTTCTCACGATGAACAGCCGCCCGAAGAACTGGAAGGTCGCCAGGAACAAGAACGTGATCGTCATCGGCGGTTCCGGATCGGGCAAGACAAGAAATGTCATAAAGCCGAATTTAATGCAGATGGGACCGAAAATATCTTATGTATTGACAGACCCCAAAGGGACCATCGTCGTCGAGTGCGGAAAAATGCTGGAGAGGCACGGGTATGAGATCAAGATCCTGAATACCATCAATTTTGCCAAGTCCATGCACTATAATCCCTTCCACTATATCCGGTCCGAAAAGGACATCCTGAAGCTGGTGAATGCCATCATTGCCAACACCAGGGGAGACGGGGAAAAGTCTTCGGAGGATTTCTGGGTCAAAGCCGAGCGGCTCCTCTACTGTGCGCTGATCGGCTTTATCTATTATGAGGCGCCGGAGGAGGAGCAGAACTTCTCGACCCTGCTTGAATTTTTGAATGCGTCGGAGGCCAGGGAGGACGATGAGAATTTCAAAAATGCGGTGGACATGATGTTCGAGGAACTGGAGGAGGACGCGCCGGACCACTTTGCGGTCAGGCAGTACAAGAAATACAAGATGGCCGCCGGCAAAACGGCGAAATCAATCCTGATTTCCTGCGGCGCCCGCCTGGCACCCTTCGATATTGCCGAGCTGCGGGAGATCATGAGCTACGACGAGATGGAGCTGGACCTGCTCGGGGACAGGAAGACGGCCATGTTTGTCATCATCTCCGATACGGACGACACCTTCAATTTTGTCGTTGCCATCATGTACACCCAGCTCTTCAACCTGCTCTGCGACAGGGCGGATGACAAGTATATCGGCAGACTACCCTACCATGTGCGTCTGCTGCTCGATGAGTTTGCCAATATCGGTCAGATTCCCAAGTTTGACAAGCTGATCGCGACGATCCGGAGCCGTGAGATCTCGGCGACGATCATCCTGCAGTCCCAGAGCCAGCTCAAGACGATCTACAAGGATGCGGCGGAGACCATCACCGGCAACTGCGACACCCTGCTCTTCCTCGGAGGCAAGGAGTCGAGCACCCTGAAGGAAATCTCCGAGACTTTGGGCAAGGAAACGATCGATCTTTACAACACCTCTGATACCAGGGGGCAGGGGAGGTCCTACGGACTGAATTACCAGAAGACGGGAAAAGAGCTGATGAGCCGGGACGAGCTGTCCGTCATGGACGGCGGCAAGTGCATCCTGCAGCTTCGCGGTGTCCGGCCCTTCTTTTCCGACAAGTACGACATCACGAAGCACAAGAGATACAGGGAACTCGCGGACTACAGTGACGCAAACATTTTTGATGTGGAGAAATACCTGCGCTGCGAACTGCGGATGGGAAGGGATGAGGTCTTTGACTGCATGGAGTTTTCGGGAGAGGACCTTGCGGAGCCCGCAGATCCGGCGGCCGGGGAATAAAGAAGGAGGACATGAATGAAACAGAAAAAGAGCAAAAAGAAACATGCAGGGAAGGCAATGAACCATGAGTTTATCAAGGACATGACGACCTGGACCGGCGTGGCCCTGTTCACGACCCTGCCGGAGTGTGGAAATGTGAAGATGACACTCCGGGAAAAGGGCTATAAGAGGCACTTCGTGATCCGGAAGGCGGACGAGGTGCTCGAGATCAGGATCCACGGGACAGGAGATGTGGACCTGCTCTACAGCGACAAATCCTATGGATCCTTTATCAATCCCTGCTATGCCTACGAGCACTATCTGCAGAACAGGATCGTGTTCCGGGATGTCTATACAAGGAGACTGCTCGCGGTTTTCACCAGCTTTCTGGGCGGGACCCTCCACGACATCATTGAGGAGTCCGTATCCTCGCAGGAGAACGACGAGGGGACTGAGGAGACGGAGGAAGCACAGATCCCCTGATGAGGGAAATGGAGGGACAGATGAGGATGAGAATACGGTCTCCTACTTGAAGCAGCACCCGGCCTTTTTCACGCACACCTGTGAGCAGGTGCGCGCGGCGCAAGTCTGCTTTTACAACTGGATACGCTTACAACTGAATACGGAACGAATCAGACAGAGAGCCACACATGCTTTGTCACACTTTTTTCTAAAGATACTGCATGTGCCGGCTCTCTTTTTCTATCTCAAAGATGACGAAGAAAGGAGGGGAACCCGGCTCCGGAGATATGCATGCAGAACGACAAAACGACTTGAAAAAATGTTTTGGTTCTCCCTGTATTGCAGAGAAACGACATAATAACGCGTTTCGGGGGTTTGGGTTTCAGGTTTTACTATGGGATTTTTCAGCAGTGCAATTTCCATCCTTCAGACACTGGTCTCCGCCATCGGCGCAGGCCTTGGCGTGTGGGGTGTCATTAACCTTCTGGAAGGATACGGGAATGACAATCCGGGCGCGAAGAGCCAGGGAATCAAGCAGCTGATGGCGGGCGGCGGTGTCATCCTGATCGGCACTCAGCTTGTGCCCCAGCTGTCCGGACTGTTCGGATGAGAAAGGAGAAATGATCCATGTTCGATGCGATATTTGAGTCGATCGAAGTGTGGATGCGGACCCTTCTGACAGCCATGGTGAAGTCCAACCTGG
>CAMNLO010000124.1 GCA_946543095.1 uncultured bacterium | reverse complement strand
TTCCAGGAAAAATTCCGGATGATGCCTGCCAGACCGTTCACAAAAAACATGATGCCGATGAAATAGCCTGTGCTGATCAGAGTCTGCATGGGGGTCATGACGCAGGATACCCCGCAGATGATCAATAAAATGCCTAAGATAATACTGAAAATAATCATGATATGTCTCCTTCTGTTGATATGATACTGATAACAGAAAATTTATCAGAAAACCGCCTCTACGTCAATGCACAGCTTGCCGGGCAGGACGATCAGATGGCGATCCCCGCATACTGGCTTCTGACCAGCTCCGCATAAAACCCTCCTTCGGAAAGCAGCTCCTCATGCCTTCCTCTCTCGATAATGGCTCCATCCTTCATCACCAGGATCTCGTCCGCACCCCGGATGGTGGAAAGGCGATGTGCCACGATCAGGGAAAGACGCCCCTCCATCAGCTTTTCCAGGGCCTCTCCGATGCGCTTCTCCGTCATGGTGTCGATGGAGGAGGTGGCCTCATCCAGAAGGATGATCTTCGGGGAGAGCAGGAACAGCCTGGCGATGGACAGCAGCTGCCGCTGGCCTTCCGAGAGCACGGTGTTTCCGTCTCCCAGCATGGTGTCATAGCCCTTTGGCAGAAACCTTATGAATTCGTGGGCGCCGGAGGCCCGTGCCGCGGCAATGATCTCCTGCTCCCCCGCAGTCTCATTCCCGAGAGCGATATTCTCCCGCACCGTGGCTCTGCGGATCCAGGTCTCCTGCAGCACCATGCCGAAACGTGAGCGGAGGGCGTGGGGGGAAAGTGTGCTGATCTCCTGCCCCTCCACCTCGATGGCCCCCGCACTCACCGGGTAAAACCTGAGCAGCAGATTCATCAAAGTGGTCTTGCCGCAGCCCGTGGGGCCCACGATGGCAATATGCTTCCCGGAAGCCGCCTCAAAGGAAAGGTCCCGGATAAAGGGCCGGGCGGGATCATAGGAAAAGGAGATGGAGCGGAGGGCCAGTGCGGGGGAGGGGATTGTTTGAGTTATGTTAACCCGACTGCCGGCCGAGATCGTTTGAGTTATGTCAACCTCCTCCAGGGAAAGAAATTTCATGATGCGCTCCGCGCAGGCACCCGCGCCCTGAAGCTCCGCAAAAACCCCGCTGATCTCGTTAAAGGGCCTGGTGTACTGGATGGCATAGCTTAAAAAACAGGTGAGGGCTCCCACCGTAAAGCCCGCTCCGTTCTCTGACAGCACCCGGAAGGCCCCCGCGCAGGCCACTGCCGCGTACATGATATTATTGACGAACCTGGTGCCGGGATTGGTCAGGGAGGAGGCAAAGAGCGCCTTTAAAGAGGAGCTCCGAAGCTCCTCATTCCGCATCCGGAACCGCTCCAGGGCCCGTTTCTCATAGGACAGGATCTTCACCAGCTTTTCATTGCCGATGAATTCTTCCACAAGGGCGGTCTCCTTCGCCCTGGCTTCCGCCTGGAGGCGGAACATCTCATGGGTGCGCTTCGCGATCATGGCGGCGGCAAACAGGGAAAGGGGCGTAATGAACAGCACCAGGAGAGACAGCCGCACATCCTGGCTGAACATGAAGATCAAAGTCCCAACAATGGTGAGGGCTCCCGTGAAAAACTGGGTAAAGCCCATAAGGATGCCGTCGGAGAGCTGCTCAGCGTCAGCCACCAGAATGCTGATCACCTCTCCGGGAGGGTGGGTATCCAGCCAGGAGACCGGAAGCTTCTGGATCTTTTCCATGCCCCGGTCCCTGAGGGAGCCGATCAGGCGGAAGGTAATGCGGTTATACAGAAGGGTCTGGACATACTGGCAGAGGGCTCCCGAAGCCGCGCAGGCAGCCACGATGACAGAGAGCCGGATGAGAAGCGAAAAATTCACCTGCCCCGGGCCGATGATGCCGTCGATCATACTGCCGAAGAGGACGGGCATGGCCAGAGTGGCGAACACATTCCCCGCCGCCAGAAGAAGGCCCAGGAGGATCGGGATCGTATACGGTTTTAAGAGTTTCAGTATGCTTTTCATTCTTCTGTATTGTCCTTCGCACTGCCGTGCTGCTGTCCGCAATCCAATCGGCACTTTTGTTTTAGGAAATGCTGAATAATTCAGCATTTCCTTAGCCCCTCCGGGGGATCGCACGGATTCGGAACGGAAATATGTCGCTTCGCGACCCGAATCCGGCGGAGGAAACGCTTTAATCAGCGTTTCCTTTATTATGTCGGAGTGTCTCACGGCTTTACGGTTTATCCTTTTGCTGCCTTTCTCATTTCAAACTGCCTTACTGCTCGTACTGCGTATCATAGATCTCTTTGTACAGGCTGCAGGTCAAAAGCAGCTCCTCATGGGTGCCCCATCCGACAAGCCGCCCCTTGTCCATTACCAGAATCTTATCCGCATCGATGATGGATGCCGCCCTTTGGCTGACGATCAGCGTGATGCCTGTGGGATCCGCCTTCCTGTGCTCCTTTAGGGCATCCCGCAGCTTTTTATCCGTGGCATAGTCCAGAGCGGAAAAGGAATCATCCAGGATCAGGACTTTGGGGGATGCCGCCAGGCCCCTTGCTATGGCCAGACGCTGCTTTTGTCCGCCGGAAAGATTCCTGCCGCCGGTCTCAATATGTCCCTGAAGGCCTCCCTTCCCTGCAGCCACACCCGCCGCCTGGGCCACCTCCAGCACCTTCATGGCCTCCGCTTCGGAGAGCTCTTCCTTCCCCATCCTGAGATTCTCCAGAATAGAGCCGGAGAACAGGACACTTTTCTGCGGAACAAAGCCTACCAGATTGTGGAGCTCCTCAGGGGAATATTCCTCCACTGGCTTTCCGTACAGCTCCACTCTGCCCCGCATGGCCCGGTAGAATCCGGGGATCAGCCGGACCAGAGAGCTTTTCCCGGCGCCTGTGGGGCCGATGATGCCGACGGTCTGCCCGGGCTGTACGCTGAAGCTGATCTCCGCGAGGGAGGGTTCCTTGGCGTTCCTATATGTTAACATAACATTGTCGAATCGCAGCCCCGGGGTTTTGGTTGACATAATTCTGTTCTCGCTGCTCTGAGCTCCACCTTTCTTGGTTGACATAAGTCTATACTGATCGTATCGATCCGCTGACTCTTCGGCTGTGGTGGCATTGCTGATTGACATAATATTAGTTTCACCGCTCTGGCCGGCAGATTCGCAGGTTGACATAACACTATCAACACCCCGCCCATCCACAGATGCTTCGGCTGAAGCATCCTCCCCGCCGGGGATCTCCAGCACCTCCGCCACCCGGGATGCCCCTGCCAGCCCCCGGTTTAAGGTCACCACCAGATTCGCCAGCTTCACCAGCTCCACCAGGATCTGCCCCATGTAGTTATACAGCGCCACAGTCTGGCCCTGGGTCAGGCTTCCCAGATTCACCCTTACGGCGCTGACATATAACAGCACCACGATCCCCAGATTGATCAGCACATAGGTCAGAGGATTCATGATCCCCGCCGTGTCCCCGGTCTTTAGCTGCATCCTGCAAAGCTCACCGTTGACCTCAAAGAAATGTGCGGTCTCCTTATCTTCCCTGCAGAAGGTCCTAAGGACCCGGACCCCCGTCAGATTCTCCTGATAGAGGGAAAGCACCTGATCCAGACACTGCTGTGCTTTTTTCAGTCCCGGGAGATTGCAGGCCATCAGCCCGCCCACGATGGCAAAGAGGATGACAATGACAAGCACGAAGATAAGCGCCGCCTGAACGTCGATGGCAAAGGCGCAGAACATGGCGCCGAAGACCACAAAGGGAGAACGCAGAAACAGCCTGAGAAACATGTTCACACCGTTCTGGGCCAGCTGCACATCGCTGGTGATGCGGGTCAAAAGCGTGGCAGTGCCGATCTCGTCCAGCCTGGAAAAGGAAAGGCTCTGGATATGGGAGAACAGGGCCTCCCGCAAGGCAGCGGAAAAATCCACCGCCGCCCTGGCCGCGAAATACTGGGCCGTCATGGCGGAGGTCACGCCGATGAGGGCAAGGCCGAACAGCCCCAGAGTACAGATGAAGATCAAAGAGGAATCTCCTGAGCCGATGCCCCTGTCAATGAGCACCGCCAGGATCATGGGCACCAGCAGCTCAAAGATCGCCTCCAGCATCTTAAACAGAGGCGCCAGCACACAGGCCATTTTATTATTGGCCAGATAAGGCATCAGGGTTCTCAAGGCTTCTCCTTTGCTTTCCCATCCAGCAGCTCATAATACTGCAGGGCTTCATACTCCCTGAATAAGGGCAGCTTCCCCTTTCCCTCTGTCAGCAGATGGGACCTGTGCTCTTTGTCCTCATAGCCCTGGGTGGAAAGCACAGGATATTCCTTCCTCACCTCATCCAGAAAGCTGCGGAAGGGGGTGAGGGGGATCCCCATATGGGAAAGGATCTCATTTCCAAGGTAATTGGCGGAAAGCTCCAGCCCTGTTTCGGTCTGTTCTTCCCGGTTGCTCCAGATAAAGAAAGGCACCTGGTAGAGCTTTCTTAGCATTTCATCCGAAAGATAAGCCGGCTCATGGCCATTCCGCTCCAGAATGGGACTGCTGACGGAAAGTCCCGGCTCATGATCCCCGAAAAACACCACCGTCACAGGCTCCGGATAAGACCTGAAATACTCGATCATTTCCCGGAAGGCCTCATCGGAATACTGAAGCAGCGAAAGATACCGGTCCAGCTCTCCCTCCGGAGCGATACCGGTTTCGATCTCCTCTTTCAGATTTTCCGCTCCTTTGATAAAGGAGCTGTGATTCTGCATCGTCACATTGAACACAAACAGGGGCTCTTCCCCCTTCTCTTCAAACAGACTGCGGATCTGCCTGACGCAGGAGGCATCGTCCACATAATCCCTGAGATAGGTGGGCTCCCTGAAATCATCCACAAAGCAAAGCTCCTGAAAGCCCATATAGGGATAGGCTTCGTTCCTGTGCCAGCCGGTGGCGTAATAGGGATGCAGCGCCACAGTGCGGTATCCCCGTTCCCCCAGAATGGAAGCCAGGGACTCCGTTTCCCCCTTCAGATACTGCTGATAGGGAATGGTGCCGTCGGGCAGGAAGGCCATGGAAAGTCCTGTTAAGACTTCAAATTCCGTGTTGGCAGTGTTTCCTCCCAACACGGAAACGTGCATGAAGCCGGAGGAAAAGCCCTGCTCCTTCCCTGCCAGAATGCTGTGGGCATAGGAAATGGGATCTTCGTTGACGGGAAAATCCCCGAGGATCGAAAGATCGGAGAAGGCCTCGTTCATCATGATCACAAGATTGCCCGCCTGCGCACCCGTTTCCGGGGCAGCCTCCGTCTCCTCCCTCAGAAGTCTTTCAGCCTCTTCAGGAGAATACCCTTCCGGGGGCAGTAAAAACAGCTCTTCCGTATTTTTGACATAAGCGGGAAGAAGCCCGTTATGGCGGGCTGCCTGATCCGGTGTATAGGGTCTGGTGAAAAAGCCTGCGGCTGCGCATACGCCCTCCAGCGGGAGAACGCCGCACAGCACCGCAAGGCCCGCAAGGCTTCCGATGCAGGGTGCCGCCCTTTTGGTCAGCTCCGGCTCCGGCAGAAGAAAGGCACACAGGATCAGCAGGCACACCGCCCCGATGCTGACCACTGCCCGAAGATCCGGGGTATAGTCGTAATTTTCCGCCACACTGGCCGCGGTCCTGAGGGAAAACAGATCCGCCGGGAGCACCGGCTTGGATCGGAACCTCAGGGTATAGAAG
>CAMNLO010000123.1 GCA_946543095.1 uncultured bacterium | reverse complement strand
AGCGTACCGGGGACCGCAGTGGTGAGCGTTTCGGCCGCAGGAAAGGCCGGCGGCAGCGCACAGGCATCCTGCGAGGTACTCATTCAGGCTGATGACGCTTCCCTGGCCGGGGATACGGATCCCACCGATCAAACAGGCTTTACGGAGGACGAGAAGGAGAACCATCTTTGGTTTGCCATCGAAAAGCCGGACAGCTATGTTTACACGGGAGCAGCCATAAAGCCGGCCGTCCGTGTATACAGCGGGACCACGCTCCTTGCGGAAAGGACGGATTACACCGTAAGCTATTCCAACAATACAAAGGCTTATACGGATCAAAGCTTTCTTGCAAAGAATCCGCCGACGGTGAAGATCGCCTTTAAGGGCAATTATTCCGGGACTCTCACGGGACGGTTTGTGATCGCGAAGGCAAAGCTTTCTTCGGCTGAGGCCGCAGGCGTGTCGGCGAAGGCAAAATTCACCTGGAAAAAGAACAGCGAAGGCGAGCGCTATAAGGCTTATACAAAGCAGTATCTGAAGCCCAATGTCTATTACGCGGATAAGAAGCTTGTATTGAACCGGGATTATGTCCTTTCCTGGCCGGATACGGATCCCTCAAAGCCGGATGCGTATGCCGCTCCGGGTTCCTATCCTCTGGAGGTGAAAGCGAAGGAGGGCTCTGATTTCGAAGGCAGCCTGCAGGTGGAGGAAACCCTTTTCGAGGAGGAGGAAACGATCAGATATATCCCCCTTTCCGACGCCAGGGTGAAGGCTGGCCTGACCTGTCACGGTGAGGCTCTGGGCGGTAAGAATAAGATCGTGTACGATCCCTTTGCGAAAACCGCAGATAAGCCGACGCCTGTTCTGACCTTCAGCTACCAGTATCGGGAGACGGATGAAACGGGCAAAACCGTGACCAGAAAGGACTCCTTTCCCATCGATGAAAGCTGCTATAGGTCACAGCTTCTGAATGGGGACAGGATCGGCTCCGCTTCTGTTATCCTCACAGGGCAAAACACCGGAGGCACCGGAAAGGACGGCGTAAACTACCGCTTTTACGGCAGCCGCAGCATGAGCTATACCGTGCATAAGCCCGCGGCGGTCAACATCGGGAAAACTGCCGGACAACTGAGCGTTTCGGTCAACGGGATCACGGAAGGGAAAGCCGTACTGCCTTATCTGAAGGGCGGCGTGAAGCCATCCGTCAAGGTTAGCTACAACCGGACCGGAGAGGCGGATGTCTTAAAAGAGGGCATTGACTACAGGGTGTCCTACGGCAGGAACAATTCCGTAACGCCGGAAGCGGTGATCACAGCCTCGCAAACGGGGAAAATGCCTTATGTGCGGATCACGGGCATGGGCAATTACACGGGCCATGTGGACATCCCTTTTCTGATCGAGGCTCAGGATCTTGGGAAAATGAATCTCTATCTTGCAGATGTGCCCTGGTCCAAAACGAAGAATGCCTATCGGAACACAAAACTGAGCATCCGGGATTATAACGGGCAGGAGCTGAAGAAGAATGCGGATTACACCGTTCAGATCAGAAATGCCGTGCTTCCTGCCCCCGCGGCGGGGACACCCATAGAGATCACGATCAGAGGCCGGGGGAATTATCAGGGCTCCATCGAAACGGTTTACTATGTACGGGAGAAAAACATCTCCTCCGCAGGCATCACCTTCTTTGAGGACAGTGCGCATCAGACCATCGTCAAGTCCTGGCAGTACACAGGGCTTGCGGTGGAGCCGAAGTATGTCAGGATGGTGGCAGGAAGGGGCGCGGATCAGCCGGAGCTGAAGGAAGGGGAGGACTACGAGATCGCCGGATATTACAACAACACTGCCCGGGGGAAGGCCTGGATCCTCATCAGAGGGAAGGGAAACTACGGCGGGATGGCGGCCTATGCCTTTTCCATAGGGACAAGGAAGGTAAAAGTGAAATAAAGAAGCAAAAGGCGTATCAGTTACCGGAAAACACGTAAAAAGGCACGAAAAAGTATGGATTTTTTCGCGCCTTTTTGTTAAAATTACACATATTATGCGGTTTTAGACGGAAAAACCGAACAAAAGGAGGGAAGCGAATGAAAAAGCAATTAACCATCAGCGCCTGCGTGATGCTTTGCTTCGGCGTCATGATCTGCGGCATCGCCCAGTTTATGGGCGGCTGCGGCAATGTCCAGGCGCCCGCACCCGAGGCAGAACAGGGCGCGGAGGCGCAGCCTGCGGCAGCCGGCGGCAGCTTTACCCCCGGAACCTATTCCGCATCGGAAATGGGTTTCGCCGGTAACGTTACCGTGACCATCACGGCAGCCGCGGACAAGATCACCGATGTGGTGATCGAAGGTCCGGACGAGACCCCTGACAAGGGCGGAGTGGCCATGGAGCAGTTAAAGCCCCTGCTGCTGCAGGCCCAGAGCGACCAGGTGGATGCCGTTTCCGGTGCCACCATCACCTCAGATGCGGTCAAGAAGGCATTTGCCGCCGCTTTAGAGCAGGCAAAGTCCGGCTCCGCTCCCGCAGCTGACGCAGGGGCAGAAGCAGCGGATACGGCAGCTTTAACCTTCAACGCCGGGACCTACACCGGCAAAGGCGACGGCTACAACGGTCCTGTTGAGCTGCTTGTTACCTTCGATGACAGCAAGATCACCAATATCGAGATCGGAACCAGCACCGAGACCGGCGAAGTGGGAACTCCCGCTTACGACATCATGTTCCCCCAGATCATCGAAGCCAATGGCACCGGGGTGGACGCGGTTTCCGGCGCCACCTTCACCAGCCGTGCCATCAAGACCGCTGTGAACGACGCTGCAGAGCAGGCCGGCGTGTCCGACAAGACCGCCTTCACTTCCAACAAGGTGGAAGTCACGGCCCAGGCTCCCATTGAGGAGACCGTGGACGTGGTGGTTGTCGGCGGCGGCGGCGCAGGCATCTCTGCTGCAGCCCAGGCGGCCCAGGACGGCAATTCCGTGATCGTTCTCGAAAAGAACGCACAGGTGGGCGGCAATACCCTGGTTTCCGGCGGACAGTATCAGAGCGTTATGAAGTATCTGGTCTGGGATCCCGCGGATCCGGATGCCACCACCGGCAAGGGCTATGACGGCAAGACCTATGACAAGGTGAAGTCCGTGAAGGGCTGCATCGACGAGTTAAAGAGGATCTACGAGTGGAACGAGGATGCGTTCGACGAGGATTACTACAAGACCCATGAATTTGTGGCAGGGGATGTGGAAGAGCTGCACAAGCACGGCGTCCACGCGGAATATCTGCCGATTTTAAAGGAACTGAAGGCTGAGATCAAGGAGTATCTGGACTGGGCGGAGCCTCAGTTAAAGAAGGGCACTCCCGAATCCGAGCTGACCCTGTTCTCCACCGTAAACCTTCATATCTTCCAGACCTACTACGGCGGCCTGCGTATGACTGCGGACAAGAGCCATTGGATCTACGGCGACGTGGACCTGGTGAAGCAGTTCATCGAGGATGCCCAGGATATCAAGCCCTGGCTCCAGAGCATGGGCTCCACCTTCAAGGATGATGAGCAGCAGACTCTGATCGGTGCCCTGTGGTATCGTGAAAACGAGTTCATCGGATCCAATGTGGACTTCGACAAGGACGGCAAGCCGGAAGAGTACGGCGGCAGATGGGGCACCTATTTCATGGCTCCCATGAACGAACTGCTGAACACCTCCAATCCCGACGGCAAAAACCGGATCATCACCCGCACCACCGTCACCGAGCTGATCGAAGAGGGCGGCAAGATCACCGGCGTCAGGGGTGAGATGTATGACGGCACTCCCGTCACCGTCCACGCCGATAAGGGCGTGATCCTGGCCACCGGCGGCTTCGCGGCCAATATCGACAAGGTCCTGCAGTACAATGAGTACTGGGATGCCAAATATCTGACCAAGGACACCAAGACCACCAACCGCAGCTCCATGACCGGCTCCGGCATCGACATGGCGGAGGCTGTGGGCGCTGACGTGACCGGCATGAACTTCACACAGCTGATGCCCATCTCCTGGGTGGACAACGGCAACCTGGCCTTCGGCGGCGGAAACTACGCCTGCTGGATCAATCCCACCACCGGAAAGCGCTTCGTGGATGAGGGCTCCGAGCGTGATGTGCTCTCCCTTGCGGAGTTTGAGAACGGTATCGTCAAGAACAACACCCCCGGCGTGTTCATTGAGATTTACAACGCCGAGCAGCCGGTCCCCGGTCCCCCTACCGCCCAGCTTCTGCCCGAGGATTATCCCGGACGTTATTATCACATCAAGGGCACCGTGGATGAGCTGACCAAGCTCTTTGCGGATCCCGAATTCGAAGGTGTGACCGCGGATCCCGCCACCGTGCTGGAGACTGTGAAGAACTACGATATGGCAGTCATGGGCAAGGGCGAGTTCCCGGATTGCGGTAAGGGCATCGCTTCCCGTACCGTCGGGAATGTGGAGAAGAAGGAAGACGGCTCCTATGACGCAGATACCTACGATCTGGAGGGCACGACTCTGATCGTCCGTCTGATGGCTCCTTCCACCCACCACACCATGGGCGGTCTGAAGGTGGACGTGGACCGCCATGTACTGGATAAGTCAGGCAAGGCGATCCCCGGCCTGTATGCGGCCGGCGAGGTCACCGGAGGAATCCACGGCGGCAACCGCTTAGGCGGCAACGCCATCGCCGAGATCATCGTTTCCGGAAGGACTGCAGCGAAGGCTGTTTCCGCTGACAACTGATTTTTCGGAATACGGAGAAGAACCGAAAAAGCATTTTGAACGGATTCACGGCGCCTGCATTTTCAGGCGCCGTGTTTCATGTTTTGAAGGGGAAAAAACGCGAATGTTCACATAAATTTCTATTCCATTTCTGAACACTTGTGTTATAATAGGCTTGGAGTAGTAAAATTTCTTATGAGGTGATGTATATGGATACAAAAATTTTATTGGAAAACGGTACAAATGAGCTGGAAGTTTTGGAATTTTCTCTGGATGGCAATGCTTACGGCATCAATGTGGCGAAGATCCGCGAGATCATTACCTATCAGCCGGTAACGCCGGTTCCCAATTCCCACCCCAGTATTGAAGGCATCTTTATGCCGAGAGACACGATGATCACGGCCATTGACTTAAAGAACTGCCTGCAGAGGGGAGTATCCGAGCCCGGCGGCTTATTCATCATCACCAATTTCAATCAGCTGAATATCGCCTTCCATGTGGACGCTGTAGTGGGGATCCATCGCGTCTCCTGGAAGGAGATCATCAAGCCGGACGCCACCATCTCCACCACGGAAGAGGGCGTATCCACCGGTATCATAAAGATCAACGGCAAGCTCATCGTCATTCTGGACTTTGAGAAGATCGTGACAGACATCAATCCCGAGACCGGGTTAAAGATCTCAGAAGTGGAGGAGCTGGGCGACAGGGAGAGAGTGGACGTTCCCATCCTTCTGGCGGAGGATTCCGTGCTCCTGAACAAGCTGATCGTGGAATCCCTTCACACTTCCGGCTACACCAATGTGACCCATACGGAGAACGGCCAGATGGCCTATGACTACCTGCTGCAGTGCAAGCAGGACGGCACCCTTGCAGAAAAGGTGCAGTGCATCATCACCGATATCGAAATGCCCATTATGGACGGCCACAGGCTTACCAAGCTGGTGAAGGAGGATCCCCAGATGAAGAGCATCCCCGTGGTGATCTTCTCCTCACTGATCAACGAGGAAATGCGCAGAAAGGGCGAAGCACTGGGAGCCGACGCTCAGCTGTCCAAGCCG
>CAMNLO010000122.1 GCA_946543095.1 uncultured bacterium | reverse complement strand
CTGACCCTTTCTCTTGCAAAGGAGCTTGCTCCCAGCGGCATCGCCGTAAACGCCCTTGCTCCCGGGATGGTGGACACAAAAATGAACGCGCACCTTTCCCCGGAAGAACAGGAGGAGCTCCGTCAGGAGATCCCCGCAGGACGGTTCACGACGCCTGAAGAGGTGGCTGCTGCGGTGAAAAAGCTGTATGAAATGCCTTCCTATGTAACGGGGCAGATCCTGGAAATGGGGGGAGGCTGGTAGAAAGCCGGAGACGTGCGTTCTGTCAGGAGGATGGGCGCCGGACTGCTTCGCTGTGATGACCTTCTGCCATGGCGGTTTGCAGTTTGCGATCATACCCGCCATGATGACAGCTGCCGGGCTGTCCGACTATGATACCGGATGCCGATGAGGCAGCCTGTGATCCTCCATCAGCCTGTCGATCGCTCTGCACACCTGCCCTGAAGTGAGAAACCGCGTGCACTCATGGGCCCTCTCCGTTCCCTTATGCCGCGGGCAGGCATAGAAATCCTTCAGATCGAACCGGAGGCTTAAGTCATTCCAGCAGCCGTTGCAGAGATGATAATTGATCACCCGGTAGGGCGTATGGAATTCATTGAAGGGAAGCGTAAAACCCGAGATCATCACCACGGGGACTCCTGCTGCCCAGGCAAGCCAGGATAATCCGCTGGATAAGCCGATAAAGAAATCCCCATGGGAAATAAGGTCGATCCGTTCCTGAAGAGGCAGGGCGCCGGTAAAGTCTTCCGCCCCCTCCGGAACGGAAACTGTCCTCTCCCCCACATCCATGCTCCTGTCCCTGTCAATGCACAGGACACGGTAGCCCTTCTTTTTCAGATAGGCGGTCACTTCATCCCACCCGTAAGGATTGTTCCAGAATTTCGCACAGGCCGTGCTCTTTACGGCGATGCACACATAGGGATCACTTACCGCAGGTTTTTCGCTGTGGGAAAGTACAGGCCTTCGCTCTTCCCACTCCAGGCCCAGGATCGCCGGAATGCAGCGCCAGAGCCCCACGGTTCGGTGGTCCACAGGACACAGCACAGGCCTGTCAGAGGGGGAAAACAATCCCAGGGCATAGGAGGCATAGCAGTCGGGAACGGTGTCCCCGGGGGCGATAAAACGGATCTTCGGATACGAAGGCCTCAGGATCTCACCGATCTCCGGCTGCATGGAGCAGTACAGATCGCAGGAATGCTTTTCCTGAAAAACCGCCGCATGGGGGAACCAGGCCAGGATATCTCCCAGGGTCCCGGTGGGAAACGCGATGTGCACATTTTTTCCGGAGAGGGCAAGATCATGCACAATACGCCGCTCTCCGTCCTTCCACACCTCCACCCGGAAACGGATATAATACTTTGCGATGCTGGTGGCCGTCACATCGCTTATATCCGCGTCAAACAGGACATTGAGGGTGTCCAGGTCCGTAAACCTGACATGATAATCCCCTTCCGGCACCAGAAGACGCGCGCCGAAATTAAAATCCAGCTTTACCCCCGGAAGCTCAGTGCTCCGTATGACCGGTCCCGGGGAAAAAAAGTCGGAGAGACTGCTCATGAGATGGTGGGAAGCGTCCCTCCGGAATGAACGGAATCATAGTTCACTGCCCCGCCGCCGGATATCACCTGGGCCCCGCCGCCGGAAACTGTAGTGTCCTGTGCTGTGCCGCCGGAAATCACCTGGGCTCCGCCGCCGGATATGACCTGCGGATCCATGCTGCCGTTCTCATAGCCCGCGACCCCACCGGTGACCAGGAACATCACGCCGTCACTCAGTTCTTTATTGCGGATCTCTTCCATAATGCGCTCCTTTCCGATGTGGAATACCCTTTCTCCAAAGGGATCACGACGACCTCGCCTCCGTTTTCTTTCACCTCTTTTGCGCCCACGATGGCCTCCGGGGTATAGTCTCCCCCCTTCACCAGAACATCCGGCATAACCGCACCTATCAGATCAATGGGAGTGTCCTCCTCAAAGGGGATCACGTAGTCCACAGCTTCCAGAGCGGCAAGCATTTCCATGCGATCCTTCAGCGGAGTAAACGGTCGCTCAGGGCCCTTCAGCCGTTGCACCGAATCGTCGGAATTCACCCCCACGATAAGCACATCCCCCAGCCTCCTTGCTTTCCGAAGACAGACAATATGCCCGTTATGCAAAAGATCAAAGCATCCGTTGGTAAACACGATGCGTTTTCCGTTTTGCCTGTCTCTCTCAATGACAGGCAGCCTTTGTCCTTTATTATAAGTGAGAATCTTTTCTCCGGAAAGCCCCGATCCCCTCCCCGGGGCTTTCGCCACCTCATGGGGATAAACAATGCCTGTCCCCACCCTGGAAACCTGGATCCCCGCCGCGGCATTCGCGATCCTGACCGCCTCTTTCAGCTCTGTCCCCTGCACCAGCTGCGCCGCAAGATAGGCAAGGGAGGTGTCCCCCGCTCCCGTAACGTCAAAGACCTCACGGGCAGTGCTCTTTTCATGACAGATCAGACCATCCCTGTCCGCTAGGATCATCCCGTCCGGGCCAAGCGTCGCCAGAACATAGCTGCAGGGCGCCTCCCTGCACAGCCTTGCTGCTGCCTCCGCGGCTTCCTCCACAGAATCCGCAGGCAGACCGGATAGTTTGCATAATTCATTTCTATTGGGCTTCAGTAGGGTGGCGTTTGCATACTTTTGAATGCGCTCTCCCTTCACATCGGCCAGGACCGGGATCCCGTGCCGGTTTGCCAGGGCGATCAGGCTCTTTGTGAGCTGCTCCGTCAAAAACCCCTTGGCATAATCGGAGAGCACAAAGAGTCCGTATTCCGCGATATCACCTTCGATCTTCTCCAGAGCGTCCCTTACCGCATCAAAAGAAATCTCCTCCGTGATCTCATCATCCACCCGCAATACCTGATGATTTCCGGGGCCGATGTAGCGAAGCTTTGAGCTGGTGATGCGGCCCGGAACAGTGCAGAGGCTTTTCACGTCCACCCACGCTTCACGAAGCATGCTTTTTAACTGGCAGCCTCTCCCGTCGTCTCCGATGCAGGAAAACAGCTCCACATCCGCGCCGGCCGCCGCGATACCTACCGCCACATTCGCCGCTCCGCCGGGAGCGGAGTATTGTTCCGATGTTTCCAGAAAAACCGGAACCGGCGCTTCCGGCGAAATGCGCTCCACCTTCCCGAAATGATAGGAATCCAGAATGGAATCTCCCGCAAGAAGGATACGTTTTTGATTTCTGTTCTCCCCGATCATCGCCGACCTTTTGCTGCCCTTACGGCATATTTATCATGCTGCTCTTCCGGCCCTGAGTCCCGGCCGGAATCCCGGAATTAAAGACGTTCCCATTGGGCAGGATCTTTTTCGGTCTTCGAATCCTTCCCGGGAGCATCAATAGGTCAGAAAGCCTCTGCTTAAGTATTCTTTCACATAATCTTCCACGCCCTGCTCCACATCCAGGAACTCTTCCCGGTATCCCGCACTTCGCAGTTTGCCTGTCTCAGCCTTTGTGTGATGCTGATACGTTTCCCTCAGTTCTTCGGGCATTGGGATGTACTCGATCTGCGGCTCCATCCCCAGGGCATGGAATACTGCGGAAGCCAGCTCTTTAAAGGTCTGCGCCCTGCCCGTCCCCACATTGAACAGACCGCTGTGCTCCGGATGCTCCAGAAAGAACAGGACCACTTTGCAGACATCCTTTACGTACACAAAATCCCGTTCCTGACAGCCGTCCGCGTAATGGGGATCCTCCGACTGAAACAATCGGATCCTTCCCGTCTCCATGATCTGCCGGAATCCGTGATACACCATGCTTGCCATGGGACCCTTGCAGTATTCATTGGGGCCGTAGACATTGAAAAACTTCAGGCCCACATACCGGGGCGGTTTCTCCTCCTGCTTTTCCGCCCACAGATCAAAGGCCTGCTTGGAATAGCCATAGGCATTCAGGGGCCGCAACAGATCAATGGGCGCTGTATCATCAAAGCCATTGGCACCGTCTCCGTAGGTGGCTGCGGAGCTTGCATAAATAAACGGAATGCCCTTATTTACGCAGAACCTCCAGAGGGCTTTGGAATACTCCACATTGTTTTGCCAGAGATGATCAAAGTCCCGCTCGGTAGTAGACGTACAGGCTCCCATATGGATCACCAGACCGGCATCATCATACTCCCCGGCTTTCAGCCTGTCCAAAAAGGCATCTTTACGGACGTAATCGCTGTATTGTTTGCTTCGCAGGTTCTTCCATTTCCCGGTTTCGGCCACATGATCCACTACCACAACATCCGTGATGTTCCTGTCATTCAGTGTGCGCAGTATGCAGCTTCCGATAAATCCGGCCCCGCCGGTCAGCATGATCTTCATTGTCGCATTGTCGATCTTTTACTCGGTCCAGTTTTCTATTCTAAGATCCCCGACTCTTGAGAACTCCTTCGCATTGTTCGTTACCAAAGTATACCCCAGAGACTGCGCATGACCGGCGATCATCATATCGAGCGGTCCGATCGGGGTACCATTTTTCTCCAGATCGGCACGGATCTTTCCATAGCTGTCTGCAGCGTACACATCAAAATCGAGTATTTCGATATTAACCAACAGCAGGGACAGCGCCAGCCTGTTCTTTTCAACCGCCGCGCTTTTTTCTGCTCCATGAACCAGTTCAGCATAGGTGACAGAAGAAATGCACAACTCGGAGGGATCGTGTTTCTGCAACTCCCGAAATACTTTTTCCGGTTTGCTTTTAATCACATATATACAGATATTTGTATCGAGCATATATCTCATAACACTTCACGTTCCTGAACCGGATCCACCGGGCGTCCATCTGCCATAAAATCATCCGAAAACATATCGATCGCCTTCATAAATGACTCCCACTTATTCTGTTTCGGAAGCAGGATCACGATATCTCCGATTTTATTGACCATAACCTCGTCTGACGAAAAACGGCATTCCTTCGGAAGCCTGACCGCCTGACTTCTTCCATCCTCAAAAACCTTAGCAGTCATCATATGGATCACCTTCCTTTCTCTCGAAGTATATATCGAGATATATATCATAGTCAAGCAGTATCGTTATATGTGAACTTCCATTCCTTACTCTTCGCCGGCCTCCCTCACCGAGACCCGGTTCCTGCCGTTTTCCTTGGAATGATACAACGCTTTATCACATCTGCGCAACAGCTCCTCGTAATGGTCTTCGCCGCGCCCGAACACCACCCCGAAGCTGGCGGTGAGGGTCTTTGCCCTGCCGAAATCATGCTGCTCGATCCTTTCCCGCACAGTTTCCGCGATCCCCGCTGCCTCCTGAAGGGACCGTTCGGGAAGCACAAGGAAAAACTCTTCCCCGCCCCAGCGGCCGGCCATGGCTTTCGGTAATTCCCCGGCGCTTTCCTTTAATATGTCTGCCACACCCTTCAGTACCAGATCCCCCACATCATGGCCGAAGCTGTCGTTTACGCGCTTGAAATGATCCACGTCCACCATGATCAGGCTGACGCCTGACTGAGTGTCCCTCAAAGCCCCCCGGATCCTCTCCTGGGTCCGCCTCCGGTTATAGAGGCCGGTGAGCTCGTCTGTTTCCGCGATATATGTAAGCTTCTCGTTCATCCTGCGAAGGTCTTCGTTTGCGGAGCTTACCAGATGGGCCAGACGTTTCAGGAGATAGGCCTGCCCCCGGAGCAGAGAGTCGTCCACCTTCGCCTCCGGCAGCGCAAGGCCCTTCTTTTCTCCCTCCCGCATGCCGATGGAGAGCAGTGTGATATTG
>CAMNLO010000121.1 GCA_946543095.1 uncultured bacterium | reverse complement strand
ATCGTAATTCAGATTATCCATGCTTCCTCACATGCCGCTTTAGCGGCAGCCCGAGGAGAATTCGCGTATGCGGATTCTCCGATGGGATCATACTTATCAACCTGTGCTTGTATGATATCTTATTCGCTTGTGACCAGCTCCGTATAGGCGCCGCCCTTTGCGAAAAGCTCTTCGTGGGTGCCCCGCTCCACTACCTTTCCGTGATCCAGCACCACGATCTCGTCGCAGTCCCGGATGGTGGAGAGTCTGTGAGCGATGATGATGCAGGTGATCCCTCTGTCCTTGATGGCCTTCACCACGCCGTATTCCGTTCTGGCATCCAAAGCGCTGGTGGCCTCATCCAGAATGATGATCCTGGGATCCTGGGCCAGGACTCTTGCGATCTCAAGCCTCTGGCGCTGTCCGCCGGAAAAGTCCCTGCCTCCTTCGCTCATCTTATACTGATAGCCGCCGTCCCGGAGCATGATCTCGTCATGGATCTGGGCGTCTCTGGCAGCCAGGATCATCTCGAAATCCTCGATGGAGGAATCCCACATCTTGATATTGTTGGCAATGGTGTCGTCGAAGAGGATGATGTCCTGATCCACCACGGACAAAGAGCCTGTGAACACGCTGCGGTCAATGTCCTGAATGGGCCTGCCGTCAAAGAGGATCTCTCCGCTCCAGGGCTTGTACAGTCCGGAGATCAGCTTGGAAAGGGTGGATTTGCCGCAGCCGGAGGAGCCCACAAAGGCAATGCGCCCTCCGGGCTTGATCTTAATGCTGAAATCCTCGATCAGAGGCTTTGCAAGCCTTCCGTAGCCAAAGGTCACACTCTTTAGCTCCCCCTCTCCGGAGAGCTTTCCGTACACCTGGGGCTTTGCGCCTTCCGCCTCCTCCTGCGGGAGCTCCTCTTCAATGTCCACGGGATATTCCATCACATCCTCGATGCGCTCCATGTTGGTGCGCATTTCCTGCAGCTGCTGGCCCGCCCCGATGATGCTGGTGGCAGGCGCCAGGAAGGCAGCCAAAAATCCCTGGAAGGCCATGACCATACCTAAGGTGAACTGTCCTTTCATAGTCAGGTAAATGGCGCCGCAGAGCACTACTGTGTTGGTCACGGAGGAAACGATCGTGGGCAGCATCCCCAGAATAGTGCTGACCTGGGTGAACTCCACCTGAGAGCTGTTCACGCTGGCCTGGATCCCGGACCATTTCTCGAAATAGCCGTTCTCCGCACCGTTGGCCTTGATGGATTCGATCATGTCGATGCCGTTCACAGTGGCCCCGGCGAATTTGCCGGCATCCCGCATCTGGACTCTTGTGATGTTGACCCGCTTCTTCGCGATCAGGCGGGAGAGCCACAGGTTCACCAGGATGGATACCAGGCCGAAAATGGAAAGGGTGACGCTGTAGCGAAGCATTGCCACCAGGTAAAACACCATCATGGAAACATCGATCAGGATAGGCGCCAGAGTGTTCACCAGCTGGCCTGCCACGTTTTCATTCTGGGCCCTCCGCATCTCGATATCCCCCGCCATGCGCTGGGAGAAGAACTCCATGGGCAGCCGGAAGATCCGCCACATATAGGTGGAGCTGCCGATAACGGCCATCTTTCCGTTGATCCTTAAGGAATAGACCGTCTGCAGGAAAGAGGAGAGCAGCATCACCCCGGTGAAGACGGAGAGAAGCGCTAAAAACGGCCCTGTCCACTCCGGATTCTGCCCCGTCAGAAGCCGGTCCAGAAACACCCGGGAAAAGCCGGGATTGATAATGCCCGTAAGGGATGCGATGACAGAGGAAACGATGACAAAGGCCACCGCAGGCCCCGCCCCCTTTAAGCGCTTTTTTGCAAAGGAGAAAACGCTCTTCTTTTTCCCGTCGGGGACAAATTGCTCCGTGGGCTTGAACATGATGCAGATGCCCGTGAAGCTTTTGTCGAATTCCTCCATAGGGACCTGCACCGTCCCTCTGGCGGGATCGTTGATGACAGCCTTATTGCCCTGAAACCCGTTTAACACCACAAAGTGGTTAAAGTTCCAGTGGATGATGCAGGGGAAGGTCCCCTCCTCCTTCAGATCCTCCGGCTCATAGCGAAAGCCCGAGGCCTCCAATCCGTAGCTTCTTGCGGCCAGCAGGATGTTCTTTGCGTTGGAGCCGTCCCTGGAGACGCCGCAGTCGCTTCTCACCTGCTCCAGCGGGAGCCATTTCCCGAAATAGGCAAGGACCATGGTCAGAGAGGCGGCGCCGCACTCCAGCGCCTCCATCTGCATGATCACGGGGACCTTTGCCACCCCCCTGGTGATGGGCGGCTGGATCTTGTTGAGACCGGTTTTTTCCATTTTATCCATGTGAATCAACCCTGTTCAGGCAGTGATATGCTTATCCGGTTACTGTAAAATAGCAGCTGTGAAGATTGCCTGTGTTCAGTCAAAGACCAGCTCAAAGGGCCGGATCTCTTCCAGAATGATCTCTGAGTCGTAATTCCCGTCATGCAGCACCAGGTCGCAATGCACCGGGAATAACGGTGTGGAGGCATCCAGACCGAATCTTGACAGCTGCCCCCTGGGATAGACGGCGGAAGCCGGGGTGGGATAGGGGATCAGGGAGGTGATCTTCCCCTCCTCTTCGTCGGTGCGGATCACCATTCCCTCCTTCAGCTTCAGAAAATCCTCGCCGGTGACATAGACGGTGTAGACGCCGTCCAGAGAGGAACCGTAGACATCCAGGGTGCTGGTGAGCCTGCCGAAATATCCCCAGACGCACAGTCCCAGGAGAAAAATGATGATACAGGAGAGAAGGATCCAGACGCCGGGATTGGTGACCCGGATATAATCATCCAGCTCCTCCGGGGATGCGACCCGCTTCAGGCTCTTCTCACGAAAGATCATATTCCCTGTTTCCATATGCGCTCCTTGCATGTTTTTTGTTGTGTTCGCAACGCTTTTATAGTACACTTTAATTCGTTGCGTGGCAAGTTGTTACCATATTAATGGACTCATAATGAAGAAACTGACTCTGTCTGTAATCTCGTTTTTTGCGATCCTTTTTGCCTGGTGTATTCTGACCTACGGCGGCTTTGTTTCCCGGATCTTCGTACCGTCTCCCACGGATGTATGGAACGCGGTGGTCAGGATGGCACAGGACGGCTCCCTTGCGGAGCACTGCTATATGTCCACCAAACGTGTTATGGTGGGATGGTTCTGGTCCGCCGTCATCGCGCTGCCTCTGGGGATGATCATGGCAAGAAGCGCCCGTTTCAGTGCGCTGATCCAGCCTCTGATCGAATTTGCCAGATATCTGCCTGTGGTGGCCCTGGTGCCCCTGACCATCCTGTATCTGGGCATCGATGAGACCCAGAAGTACGTGATCATCTTTCTGGGAACCTTTTTCCAGCTGATCTTAATGGTCTGCGATACCGTCTCCTCTGTGGACAAAAATATGCTGAACGCCGCCCGTACCCTTGGAGCGGGAACGCTGGAGCTTTATACCGAGGTCATCTTCCCGGCATCCCTGCCCGGGCTTCTGGACGATTTCCGGCTGACCATCGGCTGGGCCTGGACCTATCTTGTGGTGGCGGAAATGGTGGCTGCCAGCAGCGGCCTTGGGTATATCATCTTAAAATCCCAGCGGTTTTTAGCCACGGATGTCATCTTCGCGGGGCTGATCCTCATCGGTCTCATCGGCCTGGTGACAGACTTCCTCATGCGGCTTTTGACAAGGCTTCTGGTGCCCTGGCATGAGAGACTGGGAGATTAGGGGGAGTTGCCGGATTTGAAGAATACAAAGGAAGCGCAGAATATCAAACTGCGGGTGGAGCATCTGACCAGGATCTTCACCAATAAAAAGGGCGAGACCTTAACAGCCCTGGAGGACATCAATATCGAGGTGGAGGAGTCGGAGTTCGTGGTCCTGGTGGGCCCCAGCGGCTGCGGCAAATCCACACTGTTAAACATTCTGGGAGGTCTGGATTTCGCCACCTCCGGCACTGCGTATATCGACGACCGTCCCATTTCCGGCCCCGGCTCCGACAGGGGCATGGTGTTCCAGGGCTACAGTCTCTTCCCCTGGCTCACGGTGGAGCAGAACGTGGAGTTTGGCCTGAAGATGCAAAAGGTGCCGAAACGCGAGCGCAGCGAAACTGCCAGGCGCTACATTGAGCTGGTGGGGCTCACGGGCTTTGAGGGGGCGCTTCCAAAGGAATTATCCGGCGGCATGAAGCAAAGAGTGGCCATCGCCAGGACCCTGGCGGCGAACCCCGAGGTGCTGTTTATGGACGAGCCCTTCGGGGCCCTGGACGCCCAGACCAGGGTGGTGATGCAGGAGCTTCTGGCAAGGATCAGCCGCCAGACGAAAAACACCATCCTGTTCATCACCCACGACATCGACGAGGCCATCCTCCTGGGCAGCAAGATCTATGTCATGACCCCCCGCCCCGGGCGGGTCAGCAAGCTGCTCAGGGTCAATATCGAAGGGGAGCGGAATCACAATACCCTGTTGAATCCGGAATTCCTCGCCATCAAGAAGGAGATCATGGATCTGCTGTGGCAGACCCGGAAGATAGAGATCGAGTGACCCGGATTACATTGTTGCCATCAGGATATTTGCATTCGCAAATATCCTTCGAGCTGCCGCTGAAGCGGCCGGGAGGAGAAAGGTTATGAAAAAAAAGCTTCTGAGTATCACACTGGTTCTGGCACTGGTTTTGTCCGTGCTCTCCGGCTGCGGCGCCCCGGGCGCCAAACCGGATGCCCCCAAGGCAGAGGGAGAGAAGATCCCCATGAAGATCGCCTTCTGCACCTGGGCCGGCTACGCCCCCCTCTTTATCGCAGAGAAGAAGGGGTTCTTTGACGAAGCCGGCATCGACGCCGAGATCGTCATCATGGAAGACGAATCCACCTACGGCGCCGCCTTTGTGTCCGACAGCATCCAGGGTCTGGGCCAGGTGCTGGACAGGGACATCATCCAGTTTAACGCCGGTGCCCCGGAGCAGTACGTCTGCACCATGGACGCCTCCACCGGCGGGGACGGCCTGGTGGCCACCGCCGACATCAAGACCATGGATGATCTGGCGGGAAAGACCGTGGCCCTGGACAAATCCGCCACCTCCTATTTCTTCTTCCTGCAGGCCCTGCAGGACTCCAACATCACGGAGGAGGACATCAACATCGTGGAAATGGGCAATGACGAGGCCGGCGAAGCCTTCCTTTCCGGAAATGTGGACGCTGCCGTGACCTGGGAGCCCGCCCTTTCCTCCTGCAGCGACAGGGAGGGTGGCCACAAGCTGGTGACCAGCGCCGACTATCCCAAGGCCATCATCGACGTTCTGACGGTGAGCAGGGGCCTTGCGGAAAAACATCCCGACATTTCCGAAAAGCTGGCGGAGTGCTGGTATAAGTCCGTGGACTATGTAAACAGCGATTTTGAGGATGCCTGCAAGATCATGGCGGAGGGCCTGGACCTCACTCCGGAAGAAGTGGCGGAGGAATGCGCCGGGATCACCTTCTATGACAGGGCCATGAATGAAAGCTTCAACGACACCTCCAAGCCCGAAAACGTAAAGGAGATCGCGGAAATGGCCGCAGGCTTCTGGGTGGATAAGGGCTACATGACAAGCAAGGAGCTGGACGGATTCTTCCCCAATGTTAAGTAATCCGGATCGTATGGCATTTGGCATTCACATCAGGCAGACGGCTGTATTTTATCTGGCCGCCTGCCTGCTTTTGTGCTCCTGCGGGAAGGCCCCGGCAAAGGAAGAGGCAGAGCAGCCCCTTTCCATTGCGGAGCCCATCCCGGGGTTTGATGCCC
>CAMNLO010000120.1 GCA_946543095.1 uncultured bacterium | reverse complement strand
TCTCCGGCATTTACATGATCGCCCTTGATGACGATCGGGGACTGATTGTAGCAGTTGCTCTGGTTTGAGCGCAGGAACTTCGTCAGATGATAGACATCCTCGGTTCCGTCGTCATTTTTCATCACGATCTCGGTCGCGGTGGAACGGGTCACCGTTCCGTCTTTCTTTGCGACGATGCAGACGCCCGAGTCAACTGCCGCTTTTTCTTCAATACCCGTACCGATGACAGGCGCTTCCGTCGTGAGAAGCGGAACGGCCTGACGCTGCATGTTGGAGCCCATCAGGGCGCGGTTCGCGTCGTCGTTCTGCAGGAAGGGGATCAGGGCCGTGGCCACGGAGAACACCATTCTCGGGGACACGTCCATGAACTCGAAGACCCGCTTGGGATAGCTTTGGGTCTCGTCACGATAACGGCCGGAAACATAGTCGTTCAGGAAATGGCCTTCCGCATCCAGCGGCTCGGAGGCCTGGGCCACATGATAGCGGTCCTCTTCGTCTGCGGTCATGTACACCACATCATCCGTGACCTTCGGGTTCGCGGGATCCGTGCGGTCCACGATCCTGTAAGGGGCCTCGATAAAGCCGTACTCATTGATCCGGGCATAGGAGGCCAGGGAGTTGATCAGACCGATGTTGGGACCTTCGGGGGTCTCAATGGGGCACATTCTGCCGTAATGGGAATAATGCACGTCACGGACCTCGAAACCGGCTCTCTCACGGGAGAGGCCGCCGGGACCCAGCGCGGACAGACGTCTCTTGTGGGTCAGCTCGCCCAGGGGATTGTTCTGATCCATGAACTGGGACAGCTGGGAGGAGCCGAAGAACTCCTTGATGGCCGCCTGAACGGGCTTGATATTGATCAGGGACTGGGGGGTCACATCATCGGAGTCGTGTGTGCTCATACGCTCCCTGACCACTCTTTCCAGACGGATCAGACCCACTCTGTACTGATTCTGCAGAAGCTCGCCTACGGCGCGGATCCGGCGGTTTCCCAGGTGGTCGATGTCATCATGGGTCCCGATGCCGTATTCCAGATTTAAGAGATAATTGATGGAGGCGAAGATATCGTCCTTTGTGATATGCCTCGGCACCACCTCGTGGATATTATGACGGATGGCTTCATAGAGGTCCTCCTTGTCCGGGAATTCCTCCATCAGCTGCTTTAACACGGGATAATACACCAGCTCGTGGACTCCCAGCCTCTCCGGATCGCAGTCCGGCAGATAGCATTTGATGTCCACCGCCAGGTTGGAGAGGATCTTTTCGTTCTTCTCCTCCGTCTGCACGGTCACATAGGGGACTGCGGCGTTCTGGATCTTCTCCGCCAGCTCCTCCGTGAGCTTCGTCCCGGCTTCCGCCAGGATCTCGCCGCTTTCGGGATCCACGGCATCCTCCGCCAGAGTCATGCCCGTCACCCGGTTCTTTAACATCAGCTTCTTATTGAACTTATAGCGTCCCACTCTGGCCAGGCCATAGCGTCTCTGGTCAAAGAACATATTGTTCACCAGCTGCTCCGCGCTTTCCACGGATAAGGGCTCGCCGGGACGGATCTTTTTATATAATTCCAGAAGGCCTTCCTGGCCGGACTGGGCCACATCCTTCGCAAAGGTGGCTTCCAGCTTTTCTTCCTCGCCGAAGACCTCTCTGATCTCATCATTGGTCCCAAGACCCAGGGCTCTTAAGAGCACGGTCACGGGCATCTTGCGGTTTCTGTCCACGCGCACATAGAACACGTCGGAGGAATCCGTCTCATACTCCAGCCAGGCGCCCCTGGAGGGGATCACGGTGCTGGCATACAGGCGCTTTCCGGTCTTGTCATGGGTCACATCAAAATAAATGCCGGGGGAACGGACCAGCTGGGAGACGATGACACGCTCCGCTCCGTTGATCACAAAGGTCCCGTTTTCCGTCATCAGGGGCAGATCCCCCATGAAGATCTCGTGTTCGGAAACCTCTCCCCTTTCTTTATTAAAGAGGGCCACCTTCACCTTTAAGGGCGCGGCATAGGTTGCATCCCTCTCCTTGCATTTTTCGATGCTGTACTTCGTGTCCTCCACGCACAGCCGGAATTCCTTGAACTCAAGGCTTAAGGAGCCGCTGTAATTCTCGATGGGGGAAATGTCATCGAACACCTCGCGGATGCCGTCTTTCAGAAACCATTGATAGGATTTTTGCTGCAGCTCAATGAGATTGGGCATAGCAAGAACTTCTTTCTGCTTCTGATAGCTCATACGCATGTTCTTGCCGGAAGAAATCGGTCGGATCCTGTTCTTTTTCATGGACACTCCTTGTTTGCAGACTACCTAATTGACGTGGATGTGTGTGTGAAGGGCATAGTTACCCCTGTGTGAAAAAAGCGCATTTTTTAGAATATCATAGGGAATATCCTGTGTCAAGCAGAATTGCGGGATTTTTTGGAAGATAAGTACAAAGCAGCCCGGAGATCTGCCCCGGGCTGCCTGTTTCTCAGTGCTTTCGGAAATCCGATTACTTTAAGGTCACCTTTGCGCCTTCGGCTTCCAGCTTGGCCTTCAGATCCTCGGCCTCTGCCTTCTGTGCGCCTTCCTTGACCATCTTGGGAGCGGAATCCACCAGATCCTTGGCTTCCTTTAAGCCCAGGCCGGTAGCCTCGCGGACCACCTTGATGACCTTGACCTTGTTGGGACCCACATCGGTAAGCTCCACATCGAAGCTGTCCTTCTCTTCCTCTGCAGGGCCGGCTGCAGGACCTGCTGCCATAACAACACCCGCCGCTGCGGAAACACCGAACTCCTCTTCGCAGGCCTTGACCAGATCGTTCAGCTCAAGGACGGAAAGCTCTTTGATCGCATCGATAAATTCCTGAGTGGTTAACTTTGCCATGATATTTTTCCTCCTAATCAAATTCGTAATGTAACGCATTCCCCGTTCATTGTGAGCATCCGGAACCCTGTTCCGGTTCCGTATCCGGCCTTATTCGGCTGCGGGTGCTTCTTCAGCGGGCGCGGCCGCTTCCGCAGGTGCTTCTGCGGCTTCTGCAGCGGGAGCCTCGGTCTTCTCGGCATCCGAAGAATCCGCGGCGGACTCTGCAGCTTCGGCGGCTGCGGACGCTCCACCCTTCTCCGCGATCTGGTTCAGTACTCTGGCCAGGTTGGAGATGGGGCTCTTCATGCTGCCGAAGAGTCTTCCTAAGAGCTCTTCTCTGGACGGGATCTCGGAAAGTGCCTGAATGCCTGCCGCGTCATAAAGATCACCGTCTGCATAGCCGCCCTTGACCTCCAGCTTGGGAGCTGTCTTGGCGAACTTGCAGATGATGCGGGCCGGAGCCGTGGCATCTTCATGACCGATGGCAATGGCGCTGGGGCCTTCCAGATACTTGGTCAGCTCTTCGAAAGCGGTGCCCTTGAAGGCGAAGTTCATCATCGTGTTCTTGTAGACCTTGTACACGATGCCGGCTTCCCTGAGCTGCTTCCTGAGCTTGGTATCCTGCTCCACCGTGATCCCTCTGTAGTCCACCAGGACGATCGCGTTGGCGTCTTTTAAGTGGCCTGAGATCTCGTCTACGATGGGCTGTTTGAGTTCAACTTTTGCCATGTGTGCTTCCTCCTGTATTATTTTTGTGGGGGAGCTTTCCGATCGCGGCTTTCCGCATAATCGAGTGGGGAAGAAACATCCCACTCGATTGTACGTTGCCGTCGAATGCGGATTCATGCAAGCATGATCCGCGCTCTCCGGCTTATCGCACAAGAAACCCCCGGCCAAAGAGCTGGGGGTGATGTTCGCAAATGTGAAGGGCAGGGTCATACCGACCTCATTCCCTTATCTTCCATTTCCCTTATCACTACCTCGGCAGGCAAATTGAGCCTTGCGGCGCCTGCTGTCTTCGGCAGGAGGTAGATTACCATGTTTTGATCCCGCTGTCAAGCAGGGATCTCAGCTGTCTTCTTCTCCGTACAGTCCCTCATTGTACTCCCTTACCATGGTCACAAGATCGCAGTCCTCTTCCCTGCCGGTCTTTTTCGCATGGTTCAGATACGCCCTGACCGCCTTATGCAGGTAGGCCTGGCCGATGACATCCGAGCCGCAGAGTACGGAAAAGAGTTCCTTATTGTTCATTTCGGTAAGAGGTTTCATGTTATTTCCCTGTGCTGCCCAGATAGGCCGCCTTCACGCTTTCATCCTCCAGAAGCTCCCTGCCGGTGCCTTCCATGGAGATCTTTCCGTTTTCAATGACATAGGCTCTGTGGGCCACATGCAGGGCCATGTTGGCATTCTGCTCCACCAGGAGGACCGTGGTTCCCGCCTCATTGATCCTGCGGATGATCTCGAAGATCCCCTGGACCACGATGGGGGCCAGCCCCAGCGAGGGCTCATCCATCATCAGAAGCTCCGGACGGCCCATAAGGCCCCTGCCCACTGCCAGCATCTGCTGCTCGCCGCCGGATAAGGTGCCGCCTTCCTGCCAGCTTCTTTCCTTTAACCTGGGAAAGAGGCCGTAGACCATCTCGATATCCTCTTCCAGATCGTCATTCCTTAAGTATGCGCCGATCTTCAGATTCTCCAGCACCGTCAGGTTGGGGAAGATCCGTCTTCCCTCGGGGACCATCATGATCCCCCTGGAAACAATTTCGGTGGGGTTTTTCCCCGTCAGGTCCTCTCCATGAAACAGGACCTTCCCGCCTTTCGGCTTCACCAGGCCGGAAATGCTGCGCAGAGTGGAGCTTTTTCCCGCGCCGTTGGCGCCGATCAGGGTAACGATCTCGCCCTTGTCCACATGGAAGCTGATGCCCCGCACCGCCTCGATGCCTCCGTAGCTGACCTGCAGATCGCTGATATCCAGTAACTTTTCGCTCATATTTTGCCTCATGTCGCCTTCCCGGACTTTCCGCTACTCTTCCCCGCCGCCTACTCCCAGATAGGCCTCGATGACCTTCTGGTTGCTCTGTATCGCCTCCGGCCTCCCCTGGGCGATCTCGCTTCCAAAATCGATGACATAGATGTAGTCGGAAATATTCATCACCAGGTCCATATGATGCTCGATGAGGAAGACCGTAAGCTTGTATTTCTCCCGGATCTCCCGGACAAAATCCGCCAGCTCCAGAGTCTCCTGGGGATTCATGCCCGCCGCCGGCTCATCCAAAAGCAGAAGCTTCGGGTCCGTGGCCAGGGCTCTTGCGATCTCCAGACGGCGCTGCAGGCCGTAAGGCAGGGAGGTGGCAAGCTCGTCTTTACAGGTTTCCAGCCCCTGCTCGCACAGAAGCGCCATGGTCTCCTCCCGCATGCGCTTCTCCTCGGAAAGATTCCCGCGGAACACGGCAGAGAACACATTCTGCTTCGCCCGCATATGCTTGGCCGTGAGTACATTGTCGAAAACGGTCATACTCTTCCAGAGACGGATGTTCTGGAAGGTCCTGGCGATGCCCAGGGCCGTGATCTCATCGGGCGTGGGGGACAGCACCGGATCCTTCGCGAATCTGTCCGCATGCTCTCCTTTATAATTCTTCGCGTCCTTCCCCGCAGGGTGATTGCGCACCATGGGCTGACCCATGAATTCGATCTGTCCGTTGGTGGGCTGATAGACGCCTGTGATGCAGTTAAAAGCGGTGGTCTTTCCTGCGCCGTTGGGGCCGATCAGAGCGATGATCTTCCCCACCGGGACATCCAGCGACAGATTGTTCACGGAGACCACGCCCCCGAACTGCATGGTGACATTTTCCAGATGAAGTGCAAGCTGCTGTTCCATTTTTTAAAACTCCCTGCCAATCCCCGCCTGTTCCGGGATCGCATTTGCGGCGGGTCCGGCCCTGACT
>CAMNLO010000119.1 GCA_946543095.1 uncultured bacterium | reverse complement strand
CCCGGCTGTGTTATTCTTTCTTCCGCATCATATTGAACTGCCACAAGATCCGATCTGAACTCCTTTCCCCAAAACCGTATACCATTGGTTTTTGAAAGGGGGGACTATCGCTGTTTTCAGGCAGTTCCTATGGGTTTGATCTCTGAGGGAATCGCTTGAGAATGCACGGCATTTTCAGGCATTCAGCCGGCGCCGCGAGCTCCGCCGGCTGACGGCAGCTGCCGTTTGTTTCACTCGCGACATGAGCCTGATTATGGGAAAGCTCTTTGTGAGTCAGAAGGTCGGCGTCAGCCAGACTCTGGTTTCGAATGAGTTCATAGAATACTATATGCCCTTTTGCAACGAGCTTCAGCTGAAGGTATATCTCCATGTGCTGAAAAGCGCCCAGGCCGGAGAATCCACGGAAATCTCCGAGATCGCCGATTTCTGCAACGAAACGGAACGGGAGGTGATGCGTGCCCTGCAGTACTGGGAGCGGCTCCATGTCCTTTCCGTGGAATATTCCGACACCCATGAGCCTGTGGGGGTCCAGGTAAACGAGCTGAGAAGCCCGGACGGCGTAAGGGATATGCTGACCCAGGAGAATGTCATCAACAGGATCTCCGCCCCCGCGGAGCCTGTCAGAAAACAGCTTCCCGTTATCAAAACGGCTCAGGATGCACCCTCTGCCCCCCGGGAGGACTTTCAGAGGAGAGAGTATACCCCGGAGGAAATGGAATCTGTGCTGAAGGACCCCGAGTTCTCCCAGCTGGTCTTCGTGGCGGAGCAGTATGAGGGGCGGCCCCTGATACACAGGGAGGCAAAGACCCTGCTGTTTCTCTATGATTCCTGCGGCCTGCCCTCCGAGCTCATCGAATTTTTGATGGAATACTGCATCGAGCGGGGCAAAAAGGATTTCCGCTATTTCGAGAAGGTGGGGATCGACTGGGCAAAAAATAATATTAAAACCCGGGACGAAGCCCTTATATATTCCGGAAAATATGATAAAATCTATTACAGCATCATGAAGGGGCTGGGGAAAAACGAAGCTCCCACGAAGATCGAAGCGGATTACATCCGGAAATGGCATGATCTCTGGGGCTTTTCCGAGGATCTGATCCTGGAGGCCTGCAACAGGACCGTTCTGGCGACGGATTCCAACCGTTTCAAATACGCCGACAAGATCCTGGAAAGCTGGCGGTCCCAGTCTGTGACCAGGGTATCGGAGCTGGCGGAGCTGGACAGAAAGTGGCAGGAGAAGAAAACCACCTCTCTCCCCGCCCCCAGGGACAACAACTGGTTTAACCGCTACACACAGAAGGATTATGACTTCAACGCGCTGGAACAGCTGATCTCCAATCACTGAATCACCATCCATGGGACTGAGCGAAGCACAGTATAAAAAGATCATAGACCACTACGACAGGCTTCGGACGGAACACCACAGAGAGGAGCTTCGCCGTCTGAAGGAGGTCTGCGAAAAGATCCCCGGCTTTGAAGACCTTTCCCACGGGAGCGCAAGCGCTTCCGGAGAGACCTTCCGCAGGAGGCTCTCAGGAGACAGTCAGGGAAAAGACAAAGGGGAGCTTCACGATACCCTTTTAAAGCTGCGGGAGCAGAAGGAGAAGCTGCTTTGTGAAAACGGCTTTCCGAAGAACTATCTGGATCCCATCTTAAGCTGCCCCGACTGCAGGGACACCGGGTTTATCGGTGATGAGCCCTGCCATTGCTTTACAGAGCTCTCCGAGCGCTTCCTTCAGGACAGCTCCAATCTCCGGATTCTGCTTAAGACCGAGAATTTCGAACATCTCTCCTATGACTACTACAAGGGAAAGGACCTGGAATGGTTCCAAAAAGCAGTGGAGCGTTCCAAAAGCTTTATCAGCGACTTTTCCGCTGACTATCGCAATCTCCTGTTTTTCGGTACTGTGGGAACAGGCAAGACCTTTCTTACCTGCTGCATTGCCGGGGAGCTGATCAAACAGGGGTTTTCCGTTTCCTACTATGAAGCTTCGGAATTTTTCGATATGCTTTATCACAACGCGGTGAATAAGAGCGGCGCCGGGACTGAGGAGGGAATCTTTCCCGACTGCGACCTTCTGGTGCTGGACGATCTGGGAAGCGAGGTTCACAGCCAGTTCAGCTCCTCCCGCCTCTTTGATCTGCTGAATCTCCGGTTCTTGCGCCGCCGTCCCATGATCATTTCCACGAATCTGGATCTGCCCGGGCTGCAGGAGCGCTATTCCAACCGTATCTTTTCCAGGATATTCAGCCAGTTTGAGGCCATTGAGCTCTCCGGAGGGGATATCCGCATACTTCGTTTACAGAAACGTTTCAAAAACACAGAGAGGAATGCATAGCCATGTCAAAACGTGAGGAAAAACGGGATCTGAACACCACGCCTGTAGGCAAACTGGGGATCATTCCTCTTTTGGGCTGCGAGGATCTGGCCAAAAAGGTGGATTATTATCTGGTACGCTGGCGGGAGGAACGGGAAAACGAGCATAAGGGCTCCCTGGCCTTCACCGGCTACGAGAGAGACTCCTATGTGCTGAATGCAAGAGTCCCGAGATTCGGCACCGGGGAAGCCAAGGCAGAGATCCTGGAATCCGTCAGGGGCTTTGATCTGTATCTTCTGGTGGATGTGGCGAATTACTCCATTACCTATTCCATCTTCGGCAGAGAAAACCATATGTCCCCGGATGACCACTATCAGAACTTAAAACGGGTCATCGCCGCTCTGGGAGGCAAGGCCCGAAGGATCACGGTCATCATGCCCTTCCTCTATGAAGGCCGGCAGCACAAGCGCCAGGCCAGGGAATCCCTGGACTGCGCCATGGCCCTCCAGGAGCTCATCGGCATGGGTGTGGACAACATCATCACCTTCGACGCCCACGATCCCAGGGTCCAGAACTCCATCCCCCTGTCGGATTTCGACACCGTTTCCCCCACCTACCAGTTTGTAAAGGGACTGCTGCGCCACACCCAGGGGCTGAAGATCGACTCTGACCACATGATGGTAATCTCTCCGGACGAGGGCGGCATGGGACGTGCCATTTACATGGCCAATGTGCTGGGGCTGGATATGGGTATGTTCTATAAGAGAAGGGATTACACCCAGGTGATCGAGGGCAGAAATCCCATCGTGGCCCATGAGTTTCTGGGAACGGATGTGGAGGGCAAGGACATGATCATCATCGACGATATGATCTCCTCCGGGGAAAGCGTGCTGGAGGTGGCCCAGGCCTTAAAGGAGCGCAAGGCGAACCGGATCTTCATCTGCGCCACCTTCGGTCTCTTTACCAAGGGTCTTTCCAAATTCGACCAGGCCTATGAGAAGGGGATCATTACCCAGATCCTCACCACGAACCTTGTGTATCAGTCTCCGGAGCTGCTTTCCAGGCCCTGGTACGTGAGCTGCGAGATGAGCAAATACATCGCCTACCTCATCGACACCTTAAACCACGACTGCTCCATCTCCGATCTCTTAAATCCCGTGGAGCGCATCCAGGGCGCCGTGGACCGCTATAACGCGGGAGAAATGGATTATTACGACGACAGAAACGGCCACAGCAAATAAGGGCATAAATACCGGTCTACAGCAAACGGGCAGGGAATCCCTGCCCGTTTTCATCAATACACCGTCAGTTCGCAGCATCCATTTCCTCTTTCATCTGCTCGTAAAACTCCCGATCCTCTGTGGATCGGCGCAGATCCTCAAGGCGGCCGGCATCCATGAGCCAACGATACACCGTGTTGAGCTCACGACTTTCTTCTTCTCTGCCTTCTTCTCTTCCTTCTTTACGTCCCTCTTGCCTGCCTTCTTCCCGAATGATATCATCCAATTCCCATCGTTTCATATACTCTACAGAGACCTCCTTCCGGCTTTTTGCGTCCCTTACAAAGGAATCGATCCGCTTCGTAGTATCATCTACTACATTTGAATCCGTGGAATCTCCTAAATATTTTATAAACATTCAATTCTGACAGGGAACGACGGACTGTGCTTTTCGATACATTCTGCATAAGATATGCCTCCTTCGATATGTTTGTCTGGGACGCAGGAATGCATCCCGAAATGAAGTAACGCATTCATGATAGCAGAATCCTAACCTGTGAGCAAGAAGTGAATCTCAAATTTAAATGGTATCCGCTCCTCAGTGCTCATTTCAGTATTCGACATGAAAATACCTCCGTTGATCTTTAGAATACAACGAAGGCATCAGATAAGGAATAGGATTGTTTTGTACCATTTACTTTCATTCCCCCGAAATTGAACAGAACCCCTTGCGGGGTCCTGTCCACCAGGTTTATAGAGCTTCCCCATGTAGAATGAGAGAAGTCACGAAATGAAAATGCCGGAAAAGGAAAGGAGCCTTTCCCCATTGAGCGCAGCGTCTGCATGAAACTGTCAATGCAGCTTTCGGGTTTTCGGGCATACGGAAGCATCCCCTCTGCCATCGTAAAGAATTAAAAGAAAACCCCTCCGATCCGGGCACAGAGGCTTGTGGTGAGCCCCTCCCGGCCCGCCTGCCGTAATCCCTGAAAGCGCGCGGGAATCTCCCCGCGCAAACTACGGCCTGCCTGCCGCAAAGCGTTGTCAGCTTTCCGGTGGCACTGCCGCAAAGAATTGTAAAACATAAAGACTCCTTCTTGGATCCGCCGCTTACGGGATTCCCCGCTATCAGCAGAAAGGCCCTTTTCCGGTTCCTGGTTCCGGAGGGGACGGTCCCTTGCATAATGCTTAAGATCTGTTCCCCGGCCCAAGCTCTATACAGAATACGATGGGTCATCCGATCCCGGAGGGGGCATATGTTTTTCCTCCCTCGCAAAACCGCATGGCTGCGCTGTTTCTGTATGTTCTATTATATATGGGGGGGGGGGCATATGTCAAGAGAATCCGGGGGGGCTTTCATGAATCGCCCGGAACACCACAGGGCCGCTCGAATGAGCGGCCCTGTGAATCCAGGTTTAAAACTTATTGTATTTCGTTCTTCTTCCCCGAAGCACTGGCAGCTCCGGGAAAAGTGTTATGCTTTGTTTTGCGAGCAGCCCAGCTGCTGCTCACGGATGTCCTATATCAGCCCCTGCCGCGCAAAGCGCGGCAGAGACTGAAGGAATCGATGAGTTACGTTATTTCACCGTAATGGTGTAGGTGACACCCTTCTGAGGTACGGTGGTGTCATTTGCGCATCCCGCCTCATACAGGTACAGCCTGATCTGGTATTTACCCTTCGGCAGCGTGCGTGCCAGGGTCACCCTGATACCGGTACCGGTATCGCCACGGCCCGGAGTGCTGACCATTTCCACGTTGAAGTTCTTCGGGTCATAGACTGCTCCGGAGATACGGTTGTTGTAGTTCAGATACTCACCGGCACCTACGGAAGTCAGATCATCCGTTGCCCAGATGGCCTCTTTCTTCACATTGTACTTTGCCCCCACCACGCTGTTGTAGGCTGTGATGTAAGCAGTGTGACCGGCAGCACCGTTCGTGTCAGCAGGGTTGATCAGCAGGCTGCCTTCCCTGTTGGAGGCTCCGGAGAGAGTGAAATTGGCGGAACCCTTCTTCGTGGTGCTGTCCCATGCCCAGTAATTATTCCAGAAGCTGAAGGTCGTGGAAGGCTGGGTCAGCTTGACAGAGGTCATGCTCTTCTGGGACTTGCCTGTGTATTTCGTCGTGTTGACCGGATACAGGCTCGCCACATTGATGTCGTAGGTGTACTCGTTCTGCAACCCAGCAGTGGTCGCAACGGTCAGGTTCATGGCCATGTTGTAGGTCTTCTTTAACCTCAGATCAGGCGCATTCTCCTTTGC
>CAMNLO010000118.1 GCA_946543095.1 uncultured bacterium | reverse complement strand
CCAGCTGCTGCATCAGCATCGTATCGGAATACTGCCCCACAGCAACCGTAGAAAGCGTGATACCGTCACGATTGATCTTGTCCGTCACATCCGAAAAATCATAGGTTTCACCCATACCGTCGGTCAGCAGGATAATATGCTTGACTTCCGCGCTGCATTTTCCAAGTTCCTGTCTTGCCTCTTCCAATGCCGGCTTGATCGTCGTACCGCCACCGTCCGTGATACTGTTGATATCACTTTCGATCCGTTTCTTATCCGATGCGTCCGAGAGATGATGCGCCCAGGTATAGCGGTCATCAAATGCCAGGATCCCCACCAGATCTTCCGGACGCAGGCTCTGCACGCCACGTTTTGCCGCTTCTACCGCTACATCCAGATAGGTTGCCCCGTTTCCGGCATACGTTGTCATAGAACCGGAATGGTCGATGACCATAACGATCGCCGTGGACGGGATCTCCAGCGTTCCGCGCAGTTCCATATTGACCGGAAGCACGGTCTCGATCGGGCTGTCATTATAACCGCCCAGCATAAAGGAATCCTCCCCGCCACAGGCACAGAAGCCGCCGCCGTAATCCTTAACGTAGGTTTCCAGATTGTCCAGAAATCCTTCCGGAAGCTCATCCTTATAGACGTTCTCCAGGATAACTGCCTTGTACTGCAGCAGATCATGCAGGGTAGCCGGTGCCTTCCCCGGTCTTTGGAATTCATAATTGACATGCGCCGCATCCAGCACATTCTCAAATGCATTTCCTCCTTCGTTCTTTCCCTTGATCACCAGAACCTTCGGAGCGTCCTCCACCTCTGCATACGCACTGTATGCATTGTTCTCCGCACAGGTATCGCCCGGAGCCTCTACATGCACTTCATAGGTTTCCACTTCATCCGCGGATACGGTTTCTTCAAATACGAACTCATTGTTGCCGCGCTGCAGCCGTACCGCCTCACGTGCCACTTCCCTGCCGCCGCTGGTCAGTACGATCTCCGCCGGAGTCTCATAGTTACTCTCCACGGAAACCGTCATATAATAGCTTTCTCCGGAATGCAGAGTCTCGGGCATATCTACTGCCTTGACATAGCAGTCGTCTCCGCTGACTGCAGGGATCAGTACTGATTCGAGCGCGATATCATCCGACAGAAAGACCGATGCCGCATTGTCGATATTGCCGGCTGTCTCCCGTCCGTCGGTGAGTACCAGGATACGTCCTGCACCGTCTGCAGGCAGCATCGATGCCGCACGCTGCAGCGCCATCTCATAGTTCGTTGCTGTCGAATCGGTCTTGGCACGCAGTCCCATATACATATCACGATCCGTAACAAACTGATCCACCGTCGCACTGCGTCCGAAGGTAACGATCGCGTAGCGGTTGTTCTTCGGCATATGCGCCAGCTGCTCATCTATGAAATCATCAAATTCCTTGATATTCTCCTCATCGCTGACGGACATATCGACCAGAAAGACCGTCGTCACATTTTTGGACGGTTTCGGCAGCCGCAGCCCCAAAAGGGAAAGGACCAGCAATGCCAGAAGCACCGTACGCAGGATCAGATAAAACTTCTTCTTGTAGTTCATCTTGCGTACATACAGGATCCACTCAACGATCAGCAAAAGGAAAGCCAGGATCAGCAGGAAATTACGCATTCCCCTTCTTGCCCGTACAGCATTCATTGTGCCGCTTCCCTTGATATCCTCTGCCACGATCCGTCCGTCATGCCCCGCCGAAGCCGCTCGCAGGATCAGGTATTCCGTTTTGTCCCCGCCCACGATCTGATACAGACCGGATCTGGTGGTATCCGCCATCAGGGCCGGCATACCTTCGCCATCTGCCGGAACCGGATAAAACATGATCTCATCCGCTGCCACTTCTGCAGAAGGATTAAAGACAAGTGCGTCTCCCACCTGATACAGATCCTGTGCCAAAAGACTGCGGTTTGCCAGATAGGATAAGGAGCCTGCCATAAAGACCTTCTGCTCCCTTACGGCCTGCAGAAGGGGAGCAGTCTCTTTCGTGTGCTTCATGATATCGCTGGTCACGGCCCGGCGGTAGATGGCATCGATCCGGTTTCCCTTATCGGAGTACAATACGCCATCCCGGTAGCTTAAGGAGCGGATGTCGCAGATCTCACAGAAGCACCCCGCCTTTTGAAAACGATAACAGAATTCCTGGAATTCCCGGTAGGTTCCCTGATCCAGAAAATCCATGATGGCGATATTCGGATGTTTCACCTTTCTCTCATAGGTGGAATAGAGCTGTAAAAAGGTGTTCACCCAGCTGTCGAAGAGCTCGAACTGCCTCAGACGGTATTTTCGGATCACCCTCTGGTGGGCGGGATTGTCCAGGATCAGCTTCCCCTGGTAGTAGTCTTCATTCATTGCGCTGGTGCCGTCGGTATTGATTTCGCAGAAATAGAAGTCCCCGGTGTCCTCGTGATAGAAGATATCAAAACGGGCCATGGGAAGCAGGGCATCATATCCGATGGGGGTGAGGATCAGCTCCTCCAGCTCTTTGCTGAAGGGGAAGAGAGCCCTGTAATCCGCATGGGCCAAGTATTCCCGGATCACCTTTTCGAATATGCGGTGGGTCATGCTGCAGATGCTTTTGAAGGCCTCCGCCGTTTCCTCTGAGTACACCTTCGGGATCTGAAGGGTCTTGGAGGTGTAGCGGTCCTTAAAGTAAAGAGGAGAGCGGAACATATTGTCCTTTAAAGCTATAGCTCCCGCCCGGTTTTCCTCCCTGTGGGCTTCAATTTCCTGTTTGTAGGTCTGGAATACTTCCTGCTGCAGATTCATGTTTTCCTCCATGCCGGGCGCTTTGTGCAAGGCCGGCGAAGCGGATCCGGGATCCGCTTACGCCATCGAAATCGGGCCCGGCACCGATTTTCGTATGAAAGAAAGGCGCATCTGCGTATTCTTTCGGGTTTCCCTCAATAAATATTGCGTAACGAAATGACCGGAACTGTATTGTATCATACTCCGAAGAAATGATCCCGCGCAAGAAAACACTTGACATAAGTGGGAAACATGTTTACAATACAGCACTGTGAAACAAAGCAGAGCTTCCGCTCTCACCCTGCGGCGAATTGCTTCAGTGGTTAAGAGATCACAGCCATATCTTCATTTTATGCGCTGATGGAAAGCTCTGCAAGGAGCTTTTTTTATTCCATATTCATTTTCATTGCACATTTTGGAGGTGCCACCATCAGCGACGTATTAATCAATGAACAGATCAGGGACAGAGAGGTCCGCGTCATCGGCGTAAACGGTGAACAGCTGGGCATTATGTCTCCAAGGGATGCGATGCATCTGGCGGAGGAAGCGGAGGTGGATCTGGTCCGCATCGCCCCTCAGGCCAAGCCTCCGGTCTGCAAGCTCGTGGATTACGGAAAATTCCGTTACGAGCAGAGCAGAAAGGAAAAGGAGGCCAGACGCAAGCAGCACACCATCGAATTGAAGGAGATCAGGCTTTCTCCCAATATCGATACCAATGATCTGAACACCAAGGCTTCCAACGCCAGAAAGTTTCTGGCAAAGGGAGATAAGGTGAAGGTCACCCTCAGATTCCGGGGCAGGGAAATGGCCCATGTCAATGACTATCGCCATATCCTGGACGATTTCGCCGTGAATCTGGCGGATATCGCAAATGTGGAAAAGGCGCCGAAAATGGAAGGCCGGAGCATGACAATGTTCCTGGCAAAAAAATCATAAGCAGGAGGAAAAGGACATGCCAAAGATGAAGACCAGCCGTGCGGCCGCAAAGCGGTTCAAGATCACGGGGACAGGAAAGCTGAAGAGGAATAAGGCTTATAAGCGCCATATCTTAACCAAGAAGACCACGAAGAAGAAGAGAGAACTTCGTCATGCAGTGATGACGGATGCGACGAATGTAAAGAATATGAAGAAGATCCTGCCCTACATTTGACGCGGAAGAGGACAGAGGATAAGGAGGAGTGAAGAATGGCCAGAATCAAGGGCGGATTAAACGCAAAGAAGAAGCATAACAGAGTCTTAAAGCTTGCCAAGGGTTATCGCGGAGCAAGATCCAAGCAGTATCGTGTAGCCAAGCAGACCGTCATGAGGGCGCTGGCAAATGCCTATGAAGGCAGAAAGCAGAAGAAGCGCCAGTTCAGACAGCTTTGGATCGCCCGGATCAACGCAGCGGCAAGGCTGAATGGCTTAAACTATAGCAGATTCATGAACGGCTTAAAGAAAGCAGGGATCGATATCAACCGCAAGATGCTTTCGGAAATGGCAGTGAATGATGCAGCCGGCTTCACAAGCCTTGCGGAGCTTGCAAAGGCAAGCCTGTCATAAAGATAAGCGGAAAGCAAAAAGCTTCGGTTCCAATGGTTCCGAAGCTTTTTTATGACAGCGAAAGGTATCATGGAATATCCGAAAGAGTTTTTGCAATCCATGCGTTCCCTTCTGGAAACAGAAGAGGAATACCGGGACTTTCTGAAAAGCCTTGGCAGTCAGAAAAGCCCGGGCCTCAGGATCAATCCCCTGAAATGGGAGAAGGACAGGGATCCGGACAGCCTTCCCTTTCACCTTACCCCCATCCCTGAGCTGCCCTGGGGCTTTCTCTATGATCCGGATACCAGGCCCGGAAAGCATGTACTCCACGAAGCGGGAGCATATTATCTCCAGGATCCGGATGCCATGCGGATCGTTCCCCTCATGGAGATCAGGCCCGGCGAAAGAGTTCTGGACCTTTGCGCCGCGCCGGGGGGCAAAAGCACCCAGATCGCGGGAGAACTGCAGGGAGAAGGGCTTCTTGTCTCCAACGAGATCCACAGGGAGCGGGCAAAGATCCTTTCTTCCAACCTGGAAAGGATGGGGACTCGCAATTGCATAGTGTGCAATGAAGAACCGGAATCCCTGGCAGAGCGCTTCCCGGTGTATTTTGACAAGGTGCTGTGCGATGCCCCCTGTTCCGGGGAGGGAATGTTCCGGAAAAATCCGGAGGCCATCAGTGAATGGTCTCCGGAAAATGTGGAACGCTGCATTGCAAGGCAGAGCGAGATCCTGGACCGGGCGGCAAAAACAGTGAGGTCCGGAGGAGTCCTCGTTTATTCCACCTGCACCTTCAACAAAAGGGAGAATGAGGAGCAGATAGAAGCATTCCTGAGCCGTCATCCTGATTTTCACCTGGAAAAGACCCTGCGGCTGTTTCCCCACCGTTCCGCAGGGGAGGGGCATTTCGGAGCAAAGCTGGTAAGAGACGGAAGCCCTGCTGCCATGCCCTTTTACGCCGAGCAAAGGAAAACACTGAAGGGGACAGAGGCAGAGGTCCGGGAGGCTGTAATGAAGCTTGCCCCCGGGCTTTCCGGGGCTTTAGACAGCGGGAAGCTGGTGCTTTATAAGGAGCAGTATTGCCTGCTGCCGGGCTCTGCGCCGTCCATTGACAGGCTGAAGGTGCTCCGGCCGGGTCTGGTCCTCGGCACAATGAAAAAAGACAGGTTTGAGCCTGCCCATTCCCTCGCCCTTGCATTAAAGCCCCATGAGACCTCCTGTTCCATCAGCCTGTCCGGGGAGGAAGGAGTGCGGTTCGTGAGAGGGGAGGCCATTTCCTTAAGCAGCCTGAGCAATCCACCGGAGAATCTTCCGAAGAAGGGCTTTGTCCTCATGACCTGCGGTGGTTTCTCCCTGGGCTTCGGGAAGCTTACCGAAAGCCGGATCCAGAATCATTATCCCAGGGGACTCAGAAAAGAAGTCATCTGTTAAACTGTTCAGTATACTCATATCGAAAGCGTTGCCACGCGGAAAGGATCATTATGTCTAATCAGTTGGAAGCATTGGAAC
>CAMNLO010000117.1 GCA_946543095.1 uncultured bacterium | reverse complement strand
GGAAGAAAAATCAAATTCCGGTGTTTGATTTTTTCTGTGCCTCGTAGATTTTCGCATCCACCAGGAACCGGTACCAGTATGCCTGAAGAAATGTATAGATCTTTCCTTCCCTGCCGTCCAGAAAACCCAGCCGGAAATAGTAACGGTAAATATAATAAAGATGGGCTCTGAAAAACAGGGGCAGCCTGTAATAGGCTCCGAATTTGATTTTTCTCTTTCTCTTTGCCTGCTCCGGGATCTGCCCGTTTTCCCCCGCGGAGGAATGGTTTTCCAGATAGTCCTGCAGCTCCAGTCCGCTGTACCAGTTATGCTTATCCGTCCACCAGGATAGATTCTTTTCGTTACGGTCGGAAAAATCAAATCGAAAGGTTTCCGTCCGGCCCTCCGTGATCACCAGATGCTCATCCATCTTCCTCTGCTCGCATCTGCCCCTGCCTCGGCGAATGATCCGAAGCAGCAGCTCCGGATATTTTCCCCCGTGCTTAAGCCATCTGCCCATGAAGTAAACACGCCTGCGAAGAATGACGCCGTTCACATCCGAAGGAAGCTTCGGAAGTCTCTCTTCGATCTCCTTCTTAAGCTCCTCAGTCAGCTCCTCGTCCGCATCGATCCGCATGATCCATTCCGTATCGATATCCGTATGCTCAAAGCCCCAGTTTAACTGGGCTGCATGGGTTTCCCATTCGTGGAAATAAAAATCTATTCTGCCGCCGTAAGTCTTTGCTCTTTCCCCAAGACCGCATACGATGTCCCGTGTTTGATCTGTGCTGCCGCTGTCCACGATCACAAAACGCTTCGCGATCTCTCCGAAGGAAGCGATGCATTTTTCGATATTTGATTCTTCATTCTTCGTCATGATGACGACAGTCAGATCCAGCATGATTCCCTCCATGCCGGGCGCATAGTGCAAGGCCCATGAAGCAGATCCATGATCTGCCGAATCCATCCGGATCGGGGTCCTGCACCGGTTTCCCTTTGATGATCAATGATGTTGGGGCCAAAAGGTCTTTTGCCCCCGACTATGATGACGGATTGCTCCGGATCACTCTCCCGGGATTTCCCGCGATAACGGATCCCTCTGGAAAGCTGCCGGAAACCACAGCTCCGGCTCCCACCACGCAGCCGTCTCCCAGGACTGTTCCCTTTAAGATGATGGCGTTGACGCCGATAAAGCAGTCCTTCCCGATCACAATGGGAGACGCTTTGATTTCTTCTTTGATGTCTTCTCTTCTGGCCCGGGGCTCCAGCGGATGAAAATCATTGTCCAGGATCTTCACATTCCCGCCGATCTGGGTGTAGTCCCCGATCCGGATCTCCGTCCTTGCATAGATGGTGGCGCCGCTCATGCCCACATGGTCCCCGATCAGGATCCTTGCTCCCGCTGCCCTGGCCACGATGACGCTTCGCTGGTACAAACCCACAAAGTTGGAGAGGAAGGCGCTCTTGATGGTGCAGTCCTCCCCGATGACGATCTCCGCTCCCTTCGCCTTCACGATCACCGGGATGCCTTTTGTTTTCAGCCCCTTCCCGCAGGGGATCCCCTGCAGAAGCAGCGCCGGTTTTACAAACAGATTCGCCATGGAATTCTCTTTCTCCCCGATGGAGCCCTGTCCCTGAGGACCGCCGGAAGGCTCCGTCCTGCGCAAAAGAACCTCTCGTCCGTCCCCTGGTCGATCCTTCTGCCGTTATGCCAGCTCCATGTAAAAATCCACCAGTGTCTCCTGATCGTATCCCGCTTTTTTCAAAAGAGCGGTATTCTCCTTCTCCTGCATGGGATCATTTCTTTTTCCGATGCCGTTCTCCGCAAGCTCGATGGCCCTTCCCGCCCACTCTCCGGCAGGCGTGGAAAGCGGCAGGGGCAGCATCTGCTGTGTCAGCCGTACTTCATCGGAGATCACATCGGAATACACCACCGGAAGTCCCGCAGCCTGGGCCTCGATCAGAGCGATGGGAAGCCCTTCATAAAAAGAGGGAAAGATCAGGCAGTCCAGTCCCTGGATCAGCCGGTCCACATCATTCCGCTCTCCCAAAAGCTTTACGCTGTCCGACAGCGAAAGCTTCCGGATCTTCTCCCCGATCTCATCCCGCAGCTCTCCGTCCCCGATGAGAAGCAGCACCGCATTGCTCTGTTTCTTCTTAATTTCGGAAAACACCTCCAGCAAAAACCCGTGGTTTTTCGCTGTGAAAAAATTCCCGATATGGCCAAAGAGCAGGGAATCCTTCAGATGCACATATTCCTTCCGGACCGCCTCCCGCTTCTCTTTGTCAAAGGCAAAGCGTGTGAGGTCGATGCCGTTATGCACGATCCTGTAGGGCGCTCCCCCAAAGAGCCAGTCGCCCGCTGCCTTTCCGCAGGCGAAGCGCTCTGTGGCCGCCAGGTTTAACAGGGGGCGCATCAGGGCGTTCCATACCGGATGCAGGGCTCTCGTGGAATGGGCATGGGGGATCACTCTCTTAGCTCCTCCCAGGCGGGCTGCCACCAGCTCCGCCGCCACGGTGCAGGTGTCCGTATGCCGGAATACCAGATCATAACCTCCCTCCCGGACGATCCTTTTGATCTCGAGGAAATGGGTGACGGGCCGCTTTGCCATCCGGGGGATCCGGTATACCTTCCCCCCCAGCTCCGCGATCTCCTCATGGTAATTGGGGTGCTTTTCCCCCATGACGATAAAATCAAACTGGAGGCGGCTTCTGTCCATGCGCCTGTAGATGTTCATGATAAAATTGCTCATGCCGTCGGGAGCCATGTTCCCCACGATATGCAGGATACGTCTCATGCGTTCTTCCGGTACCAGGTCTCCGCCATCAGAAGATTCCAGACCGCCCGTTCCCCCTGTCCGTAGCTTTCAAACCGCTCCCAGAGTCCTTCCCAGGCTTTCTTGTCCACCAGCTGCTCCTTTACCAGCCTGCTTCTGTAGATCAGCTCCAGGGCCCAGCCCTTTAAATCTCCCAGCAGCCATTTTTTCAGCGGAACGGAAAAGCCCTTTTTCGGCCTTTCCAGAAGCTCCTTCGGAACCCTTTGATACAGAATATGCTTCAGGATCTGCTTTCCCCCATCCTCCCCGAACAGATACCCGGAAGGAAGGCTGAAGGAAAACTCCATCACCCTTTTATCCAGCATGGGGACCCTGTTCTCCAGGCTCACCGCCATCCCTGCCCGGTCCACCTTCACAAGGATGTCATCAGGCAGATAATGGACGGCATCCAAAAGCATCTGGGCCTTCAGCGGATCCTTTAACACTGGGCTTAAATTCCGTTTCATACCGTACCCCGGCATCAGATGATCCACGCCCTCGTAGATATGATAGCACACCGCCTCGTGGAGCTCCTCTGTGGTAAGGCTCCTTAAGCTGAGGGCGGTGCGGTATAATCTGTCGGAGCGCCTTCCCGCAAAGGAAGAGACTCCGTCGGAAACAAAAGCCGCCAGACTGCGCAGGGTACGGGGCGTGGACTTCAGACGGGTAAAAAGCCTTCCGATCCTGGGATAGGTGGTATACCCGCCGAAGAGCTCATCTGCGCCGTCTCCGCTTAACACCACCGTGCAGTGCTCCTTTGCCAGCTTTGAGACCAGATACGTGGGGATCTGGGAGGAATCCCCAAAGGGCTCGTCAAAGATCTCCATCAGCTTCGGCACCGTGTCCAGAAGCTCCTGCTCCGTAACGATCAACTGCGTATGCTCCGTCCCCAGATGGGCCGCGATGGCTGCCGCGTATTCCGATTCGTCATAGCGCTTTTCCTCAAAGCCGATGGTGAAGGTCTTTACCGGTGCGGAAGAAAGCTCCTGCATCAGCGCCGCCACCAGGGAGCTGTCGATGCCGCCGGAGAGATAGGCTCCTAGGGGCACATCCGAAACCAGCTGTCCCCGGACGGAATCCCCAAGCCGCTTCTCCAGCTCCTCCGCCGCTTCCTCAAAGCTTCCCCCAAAGGGCTTTGCTTCGCCGCGGATAGCCGCTTCCGTCATGGACCAGAAGGAATTGATCTCCAGGTCCTCCTCCCGGAAGGGATGCTGCAGCGTCAGGATCTGCCCCGCTCCCAGCTTTCTGATCCCCCTGTAAACGGATCTGGGGGCCGGAACATAGGAATAGCGGAAATAGGCGGCCAGGGCGTCCCTGTCGATCTCCCGCCGGAAGCCGGGAAACAGGGGAAACAGGCGGAGCTCCGACCCGAACACAAACTGGCCCTCCACAAATCCGTAGTACAGCGGCTTCTCTCCCGCCCTGTCCCTTGCCAGCGTCAGGGTCCTTCTTTTCCTGTCATACACGGCAAGGGCAAACATCCCCCTGCACATGGAAAGGGTCTCCGAAACCCCCTTTTCTTCAATGGATTCCAGAAGCGCCTCAGTGTCCGAAGTCCCCCTGAGCTTCTTCCCGCAGGAAAGCTCCTCCGTGTTGTAGATCTCACCGTTATATACGATCACGGTGTCGCCGGAGGCAGACAGCATGGGCTGCAGACCGGCCTCCGTCAGATCCCGGATGGCAAGCCTGGTATGCCCCAGCGTCAGCCCGGAGGCCCCATCCAGCCAGAAGCCTTCGTGATCCGGTCCTCTGTGATGTATGGAGGCGTTCATCCTGCGGATGATGTCCTCCCTGTCTGTTTGTTCCCGAAAGAAACCCGCTATTCCGCACATACGGCCAAAAGCTCCTCACGATAGCGCCTGATGGCGGTCTCCATCTTTAAATGAGCGGTTAAATAGTCCCTGCCCGCTTTCCCCATTGCCGCAAGGCCCTCCGGATCCTCCCGCATTTGAAGCAGCTGCTTCAGATTTCTTTTCAGCCCCTCCATATCCCCGGGATTACTGAGCAAGCCGCAGCCCGCTTCCTTCATTGTCTCCGCGGCTTCGGACCCCTCCTCCAGCACTCCCAGAACGGGCTTTGCCACAGCCATCACTCCGTAAAGCTTGCTGGGAACCGAGACCCCCCGGATCCCTCTGGCGGAGACCACCAGATGAACATCCGCGGCGTTCAGGGAATATAAGAGTTTTTCCTTCGGCTGATAGGGGATAAAACGGATGCTCTTCCACCCCTCCTTCTCCGCCCGTCTTTTCAGGCTTTCCTCCACAGAGCCCTCTCCCACCAGGCAAAACATGGTCTGAGGGAGCTGCTCCGTTATCTCCGCAACGGCAGGCAGGAGGTTCTCCAGATCATAATACAATCCCAGATTCCCGGAGTACATGATGACAAAGCTGTCCTCCAGCCCATACCGGGAGCGGAATGCCCTGACCTCCCCATGCTCCTTCTCAAGAGGCACCAGCTCATCCTCCCTGGCCCAGTTGGGAATGCAGGCGTATCTGGGCAGGTCCCCCTCCGGGAACCTGTCCTTTAAGGTCTCCACCATATCCCTTCCCACCACGATGACCTCATCCGCCATCCTGCAGGTGTCCGTGTCGATCTTTCTAAGGAGCCTGTAGGTCAGTCTGGGATTTCCCACCCCCACTGCCCTGGATTGTTCGGGGTTAAAATCCTGGATATTATACACAAACTTTGCCTTTTTTTGCTTCTTCCCGAATCGCCCCAGAAGCCCTCCCAGAATGGGGGGCTGCGAAATGGAAAAAACAATGTCCTGACTGCCGATCTGCCTTGTGGCCCAGGCGGCGGACACGAAATAGGAAACGATATTATAGAGTCTGCTGAGCATGAAGCTCTTCCGGAATTCCGGCACCCGGATCCTTAAGACCTTCACTCCGCCGATGTTTTCGTGGAAATATTTATGCCGTCTGTACTCCATGGCGATCCTGCCGGTGTAGGAGGGGACCGTGCAGATCACGGTGCAGTCGAAATCATCCAAAAGCCCTTCCGCAAGCTCTGTCAGGATCTGGCCCGTGGCCGCCA
>CAMNLO010000116.1 GCA_946543095.1 uncultured bacterium | reverse complement strand
AAAAATACACTGCCTTTAAAAAGGCAGTGTATGAAAAATGGGCTGATAATACAATGAACAATGACAGCAGAGCTTAAGACGGCTCCTCCAGATTCTTGCAGATCCTGGCAAGGAAGGCATTCAGGGTCCTGATCTCTTCCTGGGTAAAGTCCCCCAGTCCTTTTTCCTCGATGCCCCTGTACAGCCCCTCCACCGTTTCATTAACACGCTCTCCTTCTTCGGTGAGGGAAATGCTTTTCGCCCTGTTGTCCTTCGGGTGTTCCTCCCTCCTGACCAACCCCCTGCTTTCCATATACTTTAACGCAGAGGTAATGGAAGCGGGCTCCTCCCGGAAACGATCGGAAATATCCTTCTGGATCACATTTTCGTGATGGCCCAGATAATCCAGGATCTTGATCACCCCGGGGGTCAGCTTCACATCTCCGATGCCGCTCCGCACGTTTTTCTTGATCAGCGCATCGGACAGATAGATATAATAAAATGTATCTTTCTTTCTCATATAAAGAGCTTTAATTATTACACACGGACCTTAAAGAACCCAAGCTCGTCGTCCAGCTTCTCCGCCACGTCATTCAGGTTCCCCGCCGCTGCGGCAAGGCCGTTCACCGTGGCGTTCAGCTCTTCCATGGAAGCGCCGGTCTGTTCCGTGGAGGCTGCGTTTTCTTCCGAAATGGCGGACAAAGAGCTCATGGCGTCGATGATCTCTTCCTTGGAGGCATTGCATTCCTCCGTCAGTCCGGAAATATTGTTCACGCCTGCCACCGTGGATTCCACATTGGAGATCAGATTGCGGATCCTGCCGGTGGTCTCCTCCAGAACAGAGTCCACACTGCCTTTGATCTCGGAGATCTCCGTGGTCTTCTCAAGAGCCTCCTGGGCATGGCGCAAAAGCTCTGCCATCTCCCCTCTGATCTCCTGGGCGGTGTCGGCAGATTCTGTGGCCAGCTTCCCGATCTCCTCCGCCACCACGGCGAAGCCCTTCCCCGCTTCTCCGGCTCTTGCCGCCTCAATGGAAGCGTTCAGTGCCAGCAGATTGGTCTGGGACGCAATGCTGGTGATGCCGTCCACCTTGTCGTTCACCACCTGGACCGCCGAATTGGTGGCGCTCATGGTCTGCATGATCTCGTTCACGGCGCTGCCCATGGTCTCCATATTCTGGGAAAGGCTCTTTAAGGCCTCCGCGCTCTCCATGGAGGCGTCGTTCATCTCAGCAGCTGCTGCCGCAAGGGATTCCGCATTTTCCGCCACCGTCTGGATGGCATCGGAAAGCAAAGTGAGGTTTTCCGTGGCCTTCTGGACCGTGTCCGCCTGGTCCGTGGCTCCCTTGGCCATATCCTGCACGGCATTGGAGACGGCATCGGAGGTGTCGCTGATCTGATCCGAGGTTCCCGCCAGCTCCTTTGCCCTGGAGCCGGTCTGGGCGGAGGCCTCCTTCGCCTGTCCCACGATCTCCTGCAGCTTCCGGTTCAGGTCGAAGACATTGTCGCCGATATCATTGATCTCACGGACAAAGGAGGAGGCATGCTCGTCGGAGGTCAGATCTCCCGAGGAAAGTCTGTCCACCTCTTTGATCACGGAGCCGATGGAAGCCACCACCTTTCTGGACACCAGGAAGATGATCACGGCAAACACCACCACTGCGACGATCACGGATAAGATCACGGTCACAATGACCTTCATGATGCTATCCCTTACCGCTTTCTCCGGCTCGCCTGCCCAGGCCGCGCCCACCACCTTATGGTTTACATCGAACATGGACATATAGTAGACAAAATAGCTATCGCCGCCGATCTTCACACCCTGGGCGCTGACATCATTGCCCTTCTGGACCTCCGCCCAGATGGCGCTGTCCATCTTTGTGCCTTCATTCCGTTCCCCGTTCTCATTGATCAGGGACGTGGTGTATCTGGTGTCCCCCATGAACAGGGTCATTTCAATGTCCTCCTCCCGGAGCATATCCACATAGTCATGCTCATAGGGAGGCTGGTTTCCGTTATCCAGATCATACTGATAATACTTCCTCAGGCCGTCCGCCGCAACCTTTAATTTGTGATAGGCTGCGTCCTCCAGGTTTTTCGTCACAGTGCTGGCCATGATCACACAGGTTACAATGGTTGACAGGATCAGAGGAACGAATCCGATCAGCAGCAGTACCGTGGTCATGGATACTTTCTTTCGACTCTTCATTTCACTTTCCCCCTGAAATATATTATTAGAATTCAAATAGTTAGAATTCTAATTACATAATAGGCTTTTAAGCCCTTAGTGTCAAGGAAACAGGGGAATCGGGAAGGGGGAAGGCGGAAGTGGAACACCTCCGCTTTTTATGCTTTTTTATTCTGTTTTATGCTGTTTTCTCCAGTTCGCTTGTGCAGTGGGGGCATCTTACGGCCTCCAAAGCGATCTGGGATCTGCAGTAGGGGCACATCTTCGTTTTGGGGGCAGCATCCTCCTCATTCTTCTTCATCAGAGCCGCCGCCTTGTTTAAAGATTTTACGATGAGAAAGATCACAAAGGCGGTGATGAGGAAATTGATCAGGGCAGTGATGAAATTGCCGTACATCAAAACCGGAGCGTTCTCCCCGCTGCCCAGGGTGACGGTGAGGGAGGAAAAGTCCGTGCCGCCGAATACCCCCAGAAGCGGCGTTAAAAGATCCTCGTTCAGGCTTGTCACGATGGCGGTGAAGGCTCCGCCCACAATGACGCCCACCGCCATATCCATGACATTGCCCCGCATGATAAATGCCTTGAATTCGTTCAATAATCCTTTCATTTTTTACCTCCTGATATTCATTCAACCTGTCATATTATACCACTGCACATCATGCATTGATCAACTTAAAGTTTAACGCATTGGCGCTGCGCTCAGCAGCATCAGGTACATCACCGCTTTGGTAAAGGTGCCGGAGACCAGCATGGAGAAAAACTTCTTTTCGCAGAATCCGTTCATGTTCATTACCCATGACGAGCAAATTATACAAGACATCGCAGAGAGTGATCCGCGCATGCGGATCCCGGTCTGCGATCAAAGGGATCAGCTGCAGGAATCGGTGTCAGTCATGATCCTTGATATGCTGTGATACTGCCAGAATATATCCGGAAGGAGAAACCAGGATGTTGAATCTGGAAGACCCGGTATCCACTGTTTCGGATGCCGTTTCATGATGGGGCTTCCTGAAACCGTGCGCCATAAAGAATTCGATGGCTTCCTCCAGATTGTCCACATTCACGCGGATCATCTGATACTCGCCTTCCCCCTCCGCAACATCCACATAAAAGCCGTTGGCATCCTTCATACGGACATCGGTGGTCTTCGTTTCACTGATATTTGTCTTGGTGTGGTGTCTTTCAAAGCCAAGCTCCTCAAACAGCCGGATGGCGTATTCGGGATCCTTTGTAACGATCAGGGGATTAAATGTAGTGATCTTCATTGTATGCTCTCCTTTCAGTCATGCTTTCTGATGTGCTCGGTAATGTTGATGGAAAAGCCTGAGGGCGAAAACATTAAGGTGGACTTGGAAGAGCCGGTTTCCGTGACCTTCTCGCCCTGGGCGTTTTTGAAGCCCTTCTCCTGAAGCATCTGATAGGTTTCGTCAAAATCCCGGGTGTTCATGCGGATTGTCGTAATGTCCTTCTCCACAGGGGCGCTTGCCACATCCACATGGAACACCTTGCCGTCTTCGCCGGTGTAGCGCATGCGGACGCTTGATATGTCCTTGTCGTTGATGCCTGTCTTCATGTGGCGGCGCTCAAAACCCATGGCCTCAAACAGGGCGATGGTAGTTTCGGCGTCCCCGGTTACGATCATCGGGTTAAAGCTTGTGATAGTCATTGCGTTTCCTCCTTTACTGTTTCAGAATAGTCAAAAAACCAGAGTGTCCAGAGTGTCCGTCAGATCGGCGATCCTCTCCACACAGCGGCGGACCAGCATGTGATCCGTATCCGCCGGCTTTCTCTGCTTGCGGATCTTCCGGATCAGGCGGCTGTAGCCGATGAGGGAGGCCTTTTCGGAGACTTCTCTTATCCTGCCCTCATCCTCTGTTCCCAGATAGTGCTTCAGGAACAGGTGCATGAAGCGGCAGGCGGTCTCATAGGAAAAGCCCATGAATCTCTCCACCACGGAAGGGTTGTCCTCCCCCAGGATCACATAAAAATAGTACAGATCCCCAAGCTCCAGAATGGGGTGCCCCGTGGCCAGCCGGTCCATGTCGATCAGCAGCAGCTCTCCGTTCTGCAAAAACACGTTTCCCGTGTGGAAATCTCCATGGAGCAGGGTGCCGGCATCCTCAAGCGGCTCGATCAGCGCCATGACCTTCTTTGCCAGGGCATCATCCTCTTTTCCGATGCCGCCTTCGATGTAGTCCCGGATCCGGTCCAGGGCGCCGGGGAAGCCATCCTCCGCAGTCACATGGGTCCCGTGGATCGTATGGGCCAGCTGTGCCATCATTTTTGCGTAGGTCTCCACCTGACCGGGATTACACATGATGCAGCCGGAGACCGTGTCGGAATCCACCAGCTCGTACATGGCCCCATACTGGTCCCCCACCGACACGATGCCGAAGGAAATGGCGGTGGGGATCCCCAGGACAAAGGCCCTGCGGGCCATGGCGATCTCCCGCTCCACATCACTGTAGGTATTGTTCTGGTTATAGACCTTGATCACCAGCTCGTCATCATACCGGTACACATCGCCCTTGGCGCCGCGGCCGATCCGCCTGCAGCCCTCCACGGAAACCTCCCGGTATTTCCTGTACTGCACCTTTTCGGAATTGAAGGTCCCGGGCCAGATGTAATTGATGTGCTTGATCAGTTCCTTGAAGGCCCCGGTCTTGTTCAGTGAGAGCTCCAGCTGCTCGGCGATGGTCCTGTAGTACCAGTGGTGCATTTCGGGGTCGTGCTGATGAAAGCTCTCCCAGATCTTTTCCCCGTTCTCGGAATAGCTGCCTGCCAGGGAACGGATATTGGCCAGTTTGTCCGCCAGCCAAAGCATCCGGACGCCCTGGTCATCCGCATTCTTTAACACCCTGATGGATTCCTCCTTGCGCTTCTTCCAGCTCTCACTCCGGCTCTCCTCCGGATAGGCGTTTTCCGATTCGGAAGCCACCAGAAAGGCCACCCGCTCTCCGAAGCGCTTCCCGATCTCCCTGATCGTCCCGTCCGTGTCCTCCACCACATCGTGCAGGATGCCTGCGGTGATGACATCCTGGTCATCGGTCATGGTGGATAGAATCTGCGCCACCTCCAGGGGGTGCAGGATATAAGGGGTATTGCCCAGCTTCCGCACCTTTCCCTGGTGCATGATGGTAGCATAGATAATAGCTTCCTCGATCTTGTTCATCATAGTCCGTTTTCCGCCGGTTTCGCTGCTTTTGTGAAAGGATCAGACCGTCTCTTCCTCCGGCCTGATCATGCCGTTTTACCCCGGTGCATGACAGTCGGGCGATGTGGTTTTCATCAAACAAGAATAGTCACATCTATGGTCGCTCACCGGGCCGAACACAGATTCCGTCTGTTCAAAGCCGGGCCCTTTGGATATTCCGCAAAGCCCGGATCGGGGATCCTGTGTGCAGGCACGGCGTCCGCCTGCAGGGTTGGTGCTGTAAAAAACACCCGGAAGGAAGCCTTCCGGGTGATCTGACGGAGACGGTGGGATTCGAACCCACGTGCCGGAAACCGACAACCTGATTTCGAGTCAGGCTCGTTATGACCACTTCGATACGTCTCCAATACGGAGCGGGAATCTGTGTTCCCGTCCCGGCAAACTATTATAACCTCTGGATCCTGCTTCGTCAAATACCTGGCGCATTGCGATCGCGTAAACTAATTTTCGGAAACAATGGGTAGAATAACCCTCACTGAGATT
>CAMNLO010000115.1 GCA_946543095.1 uncultured bacterium | reverse complement strand
GCGATCCGGTAGGTGTCAGTGGTCAGAAGGGCCACCTTCTTCTTGTCGATGATGGAAAACCGGGAGGCCAGCTTGGCGATGGTGGTGGTCTTACCTACTCCGGTGGGCCCGATAAAGAACACCACCTTTGGATTGTTCCCGGCAGGAGTGATGGGCTCTGCCTTGCCGAACCGGAGGATCATCTTCTGATAGATCTCCGCCAGGATCACATCCAGGGGCATATTGGGCTTTGCCAGCTCCTCCAGTTCGCTTAAGAATTCCCTGGCGAAGCCTTCCTCCACCTCGTTCTCCGTCATGGTCTTAAAGAGAAGCTCTTTGAAGACCGTGATCTCGGAGGGAGTCTCCTCCCGGGCCTTGTCCTCATCCGGGGCAGGCTTTGCAGACACCTTTTCTTCCTCTGCAGGCAGTGCCGTATCATCCGCCTTCAGATCCAGATGCCCTCCCCGCATGGATTCCAGCTTCTCATACTTTTCCTGAAGCCTTGCGATATCGGAAACGGCGCCTCTGATATCCTCCGCTTCCCCGGCGGGGACCACAGCCTTTAATTCCGGCAGCGGCGCCCTGGGGGTCTTGTCCTCAGCGGCAGGGGCATGCCCCTTCTCCGCTTCCTCCTCCAGCGCCACGGTGACTTCCGTTAACTGGGGCTTGAAAAACGCAAAGAAACCCGTGGGCTTCACCTTCCTGACATTCATGATGACTACGGAAGCCCCCAGCTCCTTCTTTGCCAGCTCTAACGCATCTGCTTCTGTTTTCGCCTGAAACTTTTTTATGATCATATGTTATTTCATCCTCGACCGTTTGTATTCTATGCGGTGATCATGCCCACCGACTGCAGCTGGGCACTGGAATCCACTTCATTATAGCTTACCACAATCAGGTCCTTCATGTACTCCTCCGTCAGCCTCTTAAAGTAGATCCTGACGATGGGGCTTGTGACCACGATGGGATTACGGCCCATTTCCTCAAGCTTCTGTGTCTCCTCCTTCAGGGAGGCGATGATGGCCTTGGTCCTCTGGGGATCCATGTTCAGGTAGGTCCCCTGCTCCGTCTGCTTCACATTGCTCATGATCTCCTGCTCCACCTTGGGATCCAGCGTGATGACGCTGGTGGTCTCTCCCGCAGGGAAATACTTTCCGGAGATGGCCCGCTTCAGGGCCTGCCTGCAGTATTCTGTCAGGATGTCCGTGTCCCTTGAGGTGGTGGCGTTGTCCGCCAGGGTCTCAAAGATGGTCAAAAGATCCCGGATGGAGATCCCTTCGCTTAAGAGATTCTGCAGCACCTTCTGGACCTCCCCAAGCCCCAGCAGCTTGGGTACAAGCTCTTCCACTACGGAAGGGTTAGACTCCTTCAGATTGTTGATCAGGTTCTGTACATCCTGCCTGGTCAGAAGCTCCGCGATGTGCTGACGGATCACCTCCGTTAAGTGGGTGGCGATAATGGAGGGAGGATCCACCACGGTGTAGCCCAGGGATTCCGCCCGCTCTCTCTGCCCCTCCGTGATCCAGATGGCCGGCAGATGGAAGGAGGGCTCAAAGGTGGGGATCCCCGTGATCTCTTCCTCCACGTACCCCGGATTCATGGCCATATAGTGGTCGAACAGGACCTCTCCTTCCGCCACCTGTATGCCCTTGATCTTGATGATATACTGGTTCGGGTTCAGCTGGATATTGTCACGCAGTCTGATAATGGGCACCACGCACCCCAGCTCCAGGGCGATCTGCCGTCTGATCATCACCACACGGTCCAGAAGGTCTCCCCCCTGGGACACATCCGCCAGCGGGATGATGCCGTAGCCGAATTCCAGCTCGATGGGATCCACCTGCAGAAGGCTTGTCACATTCTCAGGCTGCCTGATCTCCTCCGCAGTCTTCTCCTCTTCTCTTGCTTCCTCCTCGATCCCTGCCACCTCCAGGGTCCCGGTCAGGCTTCTGCCCACCACGATGAACACCAGTCCCAGCCCCACAAAGAGCCAGGTGGTCAGGGGGGTGATGATCCCCAGTCCGATCAGGATGGAACCCACAAAATACAAGGCCTTGGGCAGTCCGAAGAGCTGCTTTAATATGGCCTCGCCGAACTCTGCCTCCTTACTGCCCTTGGTCACCAGGATACCGGTGGAAAGAGAGATCAGCAGAGAAGGGATCTGGCTCACCAGGCCGTCGCCGATGGTGAGGATCGCGTAGTGGTTCAGGGCGGAATTGATATCCATTCCCTGCCGCAAGACCCCCATGGCGATGCCGCCCACGATATTGACGCCGGTGATCAGAAGGCCGGCAGTGGCATCTCCTTTTACGTATTTTACAGCACCATCCATGGAACCGAAGAAGCTGGACTCCTCCTGGATCTTGTCCCGGGCCGCCTTGGCCTCGGCGTCCGTGATGGCGCCGGTGTTCAGATCGGCGTCGATGGCCATCTGCTTACCGGGCATGGCGTCCAAGGTGAACCTGGCCGTGACCTCCGCCACACGCTCCGAGCCCTTGTTGATGACCTGGAACTGGATGATGATCAATATGATGAAGACGATGGTGCCTACGATCAGATCGCCGCCGCCCACGTACTGGCCGAAGGTCTCCACCACATTTCCGGGATTTCCGGTGGTGAGGATCAGCCTGGTGGAGCTGACATTCAGGGCGATACGAAAGATGGTCGTAAACAGCAGGATCGTCGGATAAAACGACATCTGCAGCACTTCCGTGGCGAACATGCAGCTGAACAGGATCGCAAAGGCCACGGAAATGTTAAAGGCCAAAAGCACGTCCAGAAGCCCGTTGGGGATCGGGACGATCAGCATGACAAAGGCGGCCAGAAGATATCCGGCTACACCGACATCAGCGCGTTTCATTCTATGTTAAACTTCCTCCGATTCTGCGTCAGCGGCAGCCCGAGGAGAATTCGCGCATGCGGATTCTCCGACGGGATCAGTGCAATTTGTGCCGCTTGCGGTACAAATGCGGGTATGAAAAAGCAGCTATCAAGCTGATTTTTCATACTTTCCCCTGCGCATGGTATACAAAGGCCAGCACCTCCGCCACCGCCTGATACAGCTCCGGCGGCACCGCTTCTCCGATCTCCACATTTGCGTACAGCACACGGGCCAGAGGCTTGTTCTCCACGATCTCCACCCCGTTTTCCTCCGCTACCTCGCGGATCCGCTTCGCCAGATATCCCTCACCCTTGGCTGTTACCAGAGGGGCCTCGTAACGGTCCGGATCGTACTGCACCGCCACGGCGTAATGGGTGGGGTTCGTAATGACCACATCCGCCTTGGGGACCTGCTGCATCATACGCCTCTGGGAGGCTTCCCGCATCCTCTGGCGCTGCTTTCCCTTGATGGTCGGATCCCCTTCGGACTCCTTCATCTCATCCTTGACTTCCTGCTTCGTCATCTTCATGTCCTTTTTCCACTTGAATCTTGTGTAGAAAAGATCCGCGGCGGCAATGATGACGAATAAGGCACAGATCCGGATCCCCAGCTCGAAGATCATGTCCCTGGTGACCTGGAGCACCTGGATCAGAGGCATATCCGCGAGTAAAAATAACGTCTGCTGTCTCTCTGTCAGGTAGCTGTAGGCGATATAAAAGATACAGGCCAGCTTGGCGATGGATTTCGCCAGTTCGATCAGGGACTGGATCGAAAACAGCCGCTTCACGCCATTGAGCGGGTTCAGCTTCGAAAACTTCGGCTGCAGCGGCTTGAAGGTGATCATCCACTGAAACTGCAGCATGTTGGTGAGATACACGATGAAGATGGCAATGATAAAGATCGGGGCCATCATAATGAGATAGCGCACCATCATGGACCGGAGCATCTGCCCCGCTGCCAGCTCGGGATTCGCGTATCCGCCGTAGAGCTGCACCACCTCCGGGATCCGGTTGTACACCGCATGGAACAGGGTCATAAAGTCCGTGCCCATATGCCCGGTCCAGAAACGGAGGATCAAAAACAACGCAAACAAAGAGGCCACCGTAGTGATCTCCTTGCTTTTTGCGACATTGCCGTCTTTCCTGGCTTCATTGAGACGTTTGCCGGTGGGTTCCTCTGTCTTTTCCCCTCCGGGCCCGTCTGCGAAATATTGTAGATTATACCTTAATAACATATGTTATGGCATTAAAGCATCCACATACTGCACCATGATCGTCCGGATCTCGCGAAACACCAGATCCGAATACCGGGGCATCATGTATACGGTGAACAGAAGCACCGTCAGTCCCACAAAGATCTTGATCTGCATACCCACGGAAAACATATTCATCTGGGGCGCCGTCTTGGCCATGATCCCCAGCAGGGAATTTAGGATCAGGGTCGTCACCAGGACCGGCAGAGCGATCTCAAAGCCGATCATCAGATAATCCGCCATGAACAGGATTGTGGCGTTTAAGAGCTTTTCCGTCCGGAACACCGCCTGTCCCAGAGGGATCAGCGTGTAGGTGTCCACCAGGGCCTTTAACAGATATCGGTACAGCCCCGATGCGATGAGGATCAGGGTGTAGAAATAATTGTAAAAGGCGCCGGAAAAGGTGACCTGTTCCCTTGTGGCAGGGTCTAAGAGGCTCACCATGGAAAGGCCGATGTTCATATCGATGATATGGCCCGCAAAGGCTGTGGCCGTGATACACATATTGGCACAGGCCCCCAGCATGACCCCCACCAGCGCCTCCCGAAGCACCAAAGCTCCATAGGACCAGACGGATTCATAGGGGATATCATGGGGTGTTTCCAAAGCGCTGTAGATCAGGATCGAAACAAAAACTGCCAGGGCCGTCCTGACCCGCCTGGGCACATTGTTCATGCTGAAGAAGGGGGCGGCGAAGATGAAGCTCGCCATCCGCATCAGGATCAGCAGGAAGAATTCCAGTTCCCTGACATCAAAGGTGTAGGAGATCATACACCTTTATTTTATATACAGTGAAAAGTCGGTCCAGAGCCCGACCATGTAAGTGATCATATTGTTTAACATCCAGTGTCCCGCGATCATCAGCACCAGAAAAATCACCACCACCTTGGGCACGAAGGTCAGAGTCTGCTCCTGAATGGAGGTCACGGTCTGGAACACGGAGACCGCAAGACCCACCACCAAAGACACCAGAAGCACCGGCGCGGCGGTCTTGATGATGCAGAACAAAGCTTCCGAGGAGATCGCGGTGATAACATCAACAGTCATTCAAATCATCCTCTAATAAAACGTCTTCACAAGGCTTCCGATGATCAGGTTCCACCCGTCCGCCAGCACGAAAAGAAGGATCTTAAAGGGCATGGAGATCGTGGTGGGGGGCAGCATCATCATACCCATGCTCATCAGTGTGCTGGCCACCACCATATCGATCACGATAAACGGAATGTAGATCAGAAAACCGATGATAAAGGCGGTGCGCAGCTCCGAGATGATGTAGCTGGGGATCAGCACGATGGTGGGGATATCCTCCAGGGTCTCCCCGTCCCAGGTGGTACGGTTGATCTCCATAAAAAGGTCCACATCCTTTTTCTGGGTCTGGCCGTACATAAACTCCCGGATCGGAGTGATGGCGGCATCAAAGGCCTCCACCTGGGTGATCTGACCGGTATCAAAGGGCACATATGCCTCGGTGTAGATCCGGGTCAGCGTCGGATTCATGATGAAAAAGGTCAGAAACAGCGCAATGCCGATCATCACATTATTGGGCGGCGCGGACTGGGTATTTAAGGCAGCCCTGGTAAAATGGAGCACCACGATGACCCTTAGGTAGCAGGTCATGGTGATCAGCAGGAACGGGGCCAGGGAGATGGCCGTGAGGATCATTAAGATCCTTAGGGCACCGTTGATGGAGCCGTTTCCGCCGTCGTAGGTGATGGTCACGGTGTTGGCGATATTCAGCTCTCCCAGTTCATCCGCATCCTGGGAGCGTCCC
>CAMNLO010000114.1 GCA_946543095.1 uncultured bacterium | reverse complement strand
CTGGATCCTGATCGACAGAGAGGGAACGCGAAGATGAAAGTTTCCGTGATCATTCCCGTGTACAATGTGGAGGCGTATCTTCCCCGCTGCATGGAGTCCGTGCTGGGCCAGACCCTTCGGGAGCTTGAGATCATTCTGGTGGACGACGGCTCCACCGACGGCTCCGGCGCCCTATGCGATGCATACGGAAAACAGGATGGCCGGATCCGTGTGATCCACAAGGAAAACGGCGGCCTTTCCGATGCCAGAAACGCGGGGCTGGAGATCGCTTCCGGAGATTACATCGGCTACGTGGATTCCGACGACTGGGTGGAAAGGACCATGTTCGAGCGGCTTCTGGACTGCTGCACGGAAAGCGGGGCGGATGTGGCGGTCTGCAGATATACGGAAGAATATGAGGGATATGGTTTACATAACACGAATAACAGCCCGGCTGAAGATTTACATAACTCAAATACCATACCCATCCCCTTTCGTTCCCCGGAGATCCTTTCCAGAGACCGGGCCCTTTGGATCTATCTGACGGATCCTGAGGGATATTCCATCTATAATTCCGTCTGGTCCAAGCTGTTTAAAGCCTCTCTGGTGCAGGATATGCGCTTTTTCACGGGGCATAATTCCGAAGACATCCCCTACACCACGGAGGCCTTCTGCCGCATGGAGAAGGCGGTGTATCTGGATGAGGCTCTGTATCATTATGTGGTGGGGAGAGCGGGGGGCATCATGCATAAGGATGCCGGCAGGCTCTTTCGGGATGAGATCCCCCACTGGAGATGGCACAGCGCGTGTATCAGGCGCTACGGCATGGAAGAGCTTGCAAAGCTTTCCGAATATCAGTATTATAAGAGGATGCTTGCCTACGACCTGAGACTTTCCGGGGAGGACAGGATGCGTCTGGAGGATCTGCTCCTTTCGGAGGAGGACAGGATCCGGGAGATCTACTCGGAGGCCTTTGTGAAAAAGTCCGACAGAATGAGGATGAAGCTGTTTCTCCGGTCCCCGGGGCTGTACCGTATGGCGGACGCTCTTTTGCGCAGGCTGCGGCATCAGGGCTGATCCCATGCGCGGGGAAGCGGACCGAAACGCGCAGTCAGGCATAAGCAAACGGTTAACATAACTCAAAACGCTAAGAAATGAGTCAATATAACATAACCATCATATGGCTAAGATCTTTAAAGAATTAAACTATCTGCTGGACAGAAAACAAAAGCTGAACCTTGCATGGCTGGGGGTGCTGATCTTTGTGGGGGGCCTTCTGGAGACCCTGTCCGTTTCCATGATGCTGCCTGTGGTGACCGTGATCTTAAATTCGGCAAACCTGCAGGAGCACAGGACCATCCGGCTGATCCTTTCCTTTGTGCATGTGGAGAGCCTGGAGAGCCTGACCGTGATCCTCTTATCCGCTCTGATCGCGGTCTATATTCTGAAGAATCTTTTTCTGCTCTATCTGACCTGGGAGCAGTCCCGGTTCATCGCCTTTAACCGCAATATCATGATCAGCCGGGTGCTCCGGGAATTTTTGAACCGCCCCTATGAATTCTATCTGGACGCGGATATCCCCACGGTGTTCCGTATGACGGATTCCGATATCCCCCAGGTCTTCAATATGATGCTGGACCTGATCCAGCTGGCCAGCGAGCTGGTGGTGGCCACGGCCTTGAGCATTGTGCTGATCCTGACGGATTACAAGATGACCCTGTTTCTTCTGGCGGTGGTGGTGGCCATGACCCTCGGCCTGTCCTTTTTGATCAAGCCGAAGTTAAACCGCCTGGGGATCCTGAACCAGAATATCCAGTCCCGCATCGCCAAGTGGAGGATCGAAGCGATCTACGGCATCAAGGATGTGAAGGTTTTGGACCGCACCGAGTTCTTTGCCTCCCACTATGAGGATTCCGGCAGGATCGGGGCCGGCGTCTCCAGGGACTATTCCGTTCTGAACGCTCTGCCCAGGATCACCATCGAGACGGTGTTCGTCTGTGCCATTCTCAGCTATGTGCTGTTTGTGCTTCTGTCCGGCCACGATCCTACGCTGTTCTTCTCCAAGCTCAGCGTGTTCGGCATGGCGGCCATGCGGCTGATGCCCAGTGTAAACCGGATCAATACCTATTTTAACAATCTCTCCTATGAGCAGCCCTGCCTGGATTATCTCTACGAGAACATGGATCCCAAAAAGCTGGCCAGGGTCACGGGACGTCCCAGCGCCGCAGGACAGAAGGTGGAGCCTTTGCGGGTGAAGGACAAGATCTCCTTAAAGCATATCACATACGCCTATCCCGGCACGGACAAGCTGATCTTTGACGATGCGGATATGGAGGTTCCCTACGCGAAATCCGTGGGGATCATGGGCAGCTCCGGGGCGGGGAAATCCACGCTGGTGGACATCCTGCTGGGGCTTCTCAAGGTGAAGGACGGAGAGATCACCTGCGACGGCACGGACATTTTCAGCTGCTATCCCTCCTGGCTTGCCAATATCGGTTATATTCCCCAGTCCATCTATCTGGTGGATGAGACCATCCGGGACAATATCGCCTTCGGCATCGACCATTCGGAGATCGACGATGACAGGATCTGGCAGGTGCTGGAGGAGGCACAGCTGGCGGACTTTATCAGGGAGCTGCCGGAGGGGCTGGAAACCACCATCGGCGACAGGGGTGTAAGGCTCTCCGGAGGACAGCGCCAGCGTATCGGCATCGCCAGGGCTCTTTACCATGATCCGGAGATCCTGGTCTTCGATGAGGCCACAAGCGCATTGGACAACGAGACGGAGGCGGCGCTGATGGAGGCCATCAACAGCTTCCACGGGAAAAAGACCATGGTGATCATCGCCCACAGGCTGAACACCATTGAGAAATGTGACTATATCTATAAGGTGGAGGACGGGAAAATCATTCCCACTACCTTGTGATCAAAGCACTGTGCGCAATGGCATATTGCACTATTTATATTATGTTAACCAGAATTCTCCTGCGGGACGGAACCTATGGCAAGTAACATTCACGGGAAACTGAAGCTGCCCACGGTGACGCTCATCGCCATGACAGGAGTCCTGATCCCCGAGACCTTAAAGGCCATGGAATACAGCATGCGGGGCATTGAGTTCGGGGACGCCGTTCTCGTCACGGACAAGCCTCCGGGGAAGCTGCCGGAGGGGATCCGGGCCGATTACTGCGAGAGCCTTGACGGCATTGACCGGTTTAACTATGAATCCGTGTACCATCTGGGACACTATGTGGAGACAGAGTTCTGCCTTCTGGTCCATTACGACGGCTTTGTGGTGCATCCGGAATGTTTCCGGGAGGAATTCCTGGAATACGACTATATCGGCTCTCCCTGGCCCCTGCCTCCCCGGGGGGATGATACCACCTACCGCGACAGGCAGGGGAATCTGTGCCGGGTGGGAAATTCCGTTTCCTTCCGCAGCAAGCGTCTTCTGGATTTTCCGGAGCAGGCGAAGATTCCCTGGACGCCGGAAAAGGGCTGGTACAACGAGGACGGCTTTATCTGCTGCAGAAACAGGCATTTGTTTGAGGCGGCAGGCATGCGTTTTGCCCCCTTTGAGCTGGCACTCCATTTCGGCAGGGAAAAGCCCCTTCCGGAAAACGAGGGAGTCATTCCCTTTGCCTTTCACAAATGGGAGGGAGAAAACGCGGCATTCCCCGATTTTAGAAGGAAGGAGCCGGGGATCCTGACGGGTCTCAGAAAGCTCCACGGATGGATCGTGAACAACACCTGATATGATCTACGACTGTTTTCAGTTTTTTAATGAACTGGATATCTTAAAGCTCAGGATGGAAATCCTGTCTCCGTTAGTGGACCGCTTCGTGATCAGCGAAGCCACCACCACCTTCTCCGGGCTGCCGAAGCCCCTGTACTATCTGGAGAACAGGGAGATGTTTTCCGCCTTCAACGGGAAGGTCATCCATGTGACGGTGGAGGACACGCCGGCAGGGGACACCCATGTACGGGACACCTTCCAGAAAAACGCGGTGGGGCGGGGCCTTGCCGGGGCCCTGGATGAGGACATCGTGATCTTCAGCGATCTGGACGAGATCCCGGACCCGGAAATGATCAAGAGGCTTCTGGAACACTTTGACCGGGAAAAGATCTACCATTTTGCCCAGCGGCTGTTTTACTGCTATCTGAACCTGGAGGAGACAACGGGAAACCTGCTTTCCTACGCCGGGGAATTCGAAGGGGTAGCGCGCAGGCGCTGGATCGGCTCCAAAATGGCTTCCCTTGGGCTTTTGCGCAGAAAAGGCATACAGCTGGGAGAGCTCCGTTTCCCGGAGCGAAAGCAGATGGGAATCCGGGTGGAGCCCGGAGGCTGGCATTTCGGCTACATGGGAGGCAGGGGCGAGGAGGACATCGCAAAACGTATTGCTGAAAAAGTCCGCTCCGCGGCCCATACGGAATATGATGACGAACGGATCCTGAAGCAGACAAAGAACAGGCTTCTGGCGGGACTGGATCCCTTCGGCAGGGATGCAGCGTTTGCAAGGGTTCCCATAGACGACAGCTTTCCGCGGTATCTGAGGGAGCACCTTAAGGAATACGATTATCTGATCCTGAAGCCCGAGAGCAGTCTGATCACCGCCGCAAGAAGGCTTTCGATCCGTCTGGAGGAGGGTCTCCACAATGCCGTTGTGGGGGGGAAGAGATTCGTGAAGAAATGCCTGGGCTCCTACCGGGAGGAAAGCTGATGCCGAAGGTTTCCGTCTGTATCCCGGTGTATAACAATCTCTCCCAGGTAAAACGCCTGCTTGCATCCCTGAAGCAGCAGAGCTTCCGGGACTTCGAGATCCGCATCACGGACGATTCGGATGACAATGAGATCGAAGAGTGGATCAAATCCCTTTCCGGGGAGAGGATCGATTATCTGCACAACCCGGAAAAGCTGGGCCCCATCCACAACTGGAACAAAGCCCTGGAGGGAGCAACGGGAGAATATATCAAGCTGTTTTTCTCCGATGATTGGCTGAACGGCCCGGATGCCCTGCAGGAATTCGTGACCCTTCTGGATGAGAACCCGGATGCCGTTCTGGCCTTTTCCGGCAGCCGTGAGACCCCTGAAGAAGGGGAAGCCTGGGAACGGTGCGCCTCGGACAGGTTTATCGAAGGGCTCAGGGCGGATTACCGGAATCTGTTTCTGGGCAACGAGATCGGGACCCCCTCCGCCATGATCTGCCGCAATGTGGGGGCACGTTTTACCCCGGATTCCCACTGGGCCTCCGATATGTTTCTCTATTTTGACCTGCTGAAAAAAAATCCAGGGTTTGCGTATACAAAAAAGCCCCTGGTCTGCGTGGGGCTTGCCGCTGACCAGTACACCCACACCTTCAGGGACCATGACAAAAGGAAGCTGGAGGACTATCTCCGGATGTACCGGAATTACGGCCTGAAGGAGTCGGAGGCCTGCAGGAACTATTTGAAGGATGCGTTTCTGCTGCCCTATTACCAGCCGCCGAAGCTTGCGGAGGAATGCGGGTTTGACAGAAAGGCATACGGAAGCGAGCTGATCAGGTATTTTATCGATCATAAGATCGTGGATTATATAAGACGTTTGACTCATGTTATTTAATTCTTATTTATTTATATTAGCATTTCTGCCTGCGGCCCTTCTGGGGTATTTTGCCCTGAGAAAGGCAGGCAGACACAGCCTTTCTCTGATGTTCCTCACCGGAATGTCTCTGGTTTTTTACGGCTATTTTTATCCCCCCTATGTCCTTCTGCTGATCCTCAGCATTTTTGTGAATTTCTTCCTATCCGGTCCCATCCGGAACGCCGGGGGAGGCAGAAGAAAGCTGCTGTTCGCCACGGGACTTTTGTTTGACCTGGGACTTTTGGGGTACTACAAGTATTTCAATTTCTTTCTGGAGAACCTGAACGTTTTTCTGGCGGAGGACCTGCCCCTGAGGGAGATCATACTGCCCCTGGGCATCAGTT
>CAMNLO010000113.1 GCA_946543095.1 uncultured bacterium | reverse complement strand
CCGTGGAGGGACAGTGGGGAGAGAAAATGCAGGGAAAAAAGGGCCGCAAAGGGAAGCCAGGAGGAATTATAGGCGATATTCCCCATCAGGTTTCCAAGGCCCTTAAGCACGCCGTATTCTTCGATAAAATGAATGGAAAGGGCATGGTAGGTGCTGGTGTCCGTGTGCTCCTGCCCTCTGGATGCGAAAAATAAGATAGCACACAATATTCCAAGATAAAGCAAGGCTTTCCACAGCGGCAGACCCTTTTTCAGAGGCTTCAGCTGTGCGGCAAGGAGTTCTCTCACAGGCTTTTGGGACAGGGCAAGGCCGCAGAGCAAAAGCAAAAGCAGCTGGGCGATGACGCCTACGGGAAGGAACAGGCTGATGAGCTGGGCGTAGACGGCACAGACAAGGATCCCGGCCATAAATGCGGGAATGAGCTTCGGCAGAAGCTCTCCCTCTGCCTTCGGGAGTGATTTCGGAAAGCAGAGACTGCGGACCAGGGAAAGGGAAGCTGCGCCGAGGATGGCGCAGACCGTAAAGATATAAATCCAGGAGACCAGAAGAATAAGCATATGTACCTCGCTGTCTGTGGGGCAAAGGGTCAATACACAGTCCCCGCATCCCTGCGCAAATTGTTTTTGACTCCAACATCATACCATGAATGCAGTGTGAAATCGATTGAAACTGCACAAAAAAGCCCGGTCCCATCCGGGGCCGGGCTTTCACTGGCATTGCATGATCTTATCGCAGCGACGCGATATGCTCCCTCGCGTTCTTCCAGGCATCCTCAAAGCTGCTCCTGAAAAGCACCACCGGCGGATAATCCTCATATTCCTCAGGCTCGATCTCATTCAGGTAATAGGCTTTCTTAAAGGTGGGGATCTTCTCCGTCAGCTCGTCGATGACCTCCATGTCCACCGGGTTAAAGAACCTTGATACAGCCGGCGGATCCTGCTCCAGGAGCTTGTCTGCGGTGCCGGTCCAGTTAATGGTGACCACGGCATCGGCCCCCACCATTTCCGTGAAGTGATGCAGGCCTCTGGCTCCGCCGCCGATAAAGTGGCAGTTATAGCCTCTGCGCTTCACGATCTCGTAGATCTTCTTCGCCACGGCCAGGCCCCCGATCCACACCTTATCCGGGGAGATGTCGATGTTCTGCGCCGCCACTTCCTTTTTCACGCATTCATCAAAAATGCCCGTGATAACGCTGTAATACAGGGGGGCGGGATTCACCATGTTCTTTGTGGTGATGTCATAGAGCTCGCAGACATCCAGCACCTGACGGGCCGCCATGCACTCCGTGGCGTTGATGGGCACTCTTTCTTTGATCAGGGTCTCGATGGCCTTCAGACCATTGGGCACCACCGGGATCTTGCACATGATATTCTCCCCGGCCTCCCTGTTGAAGCGTCCGTATTCCACAATGGCGTCCTCCGTCTCGTTGAAGGGATCCCCCTGGATGGACACATAGCCTAGCTTCCCGTTTGATTTTTCATACATGGGGTGGAACACCTTCGCCACGCCGCCGATCAGCTCTCTCTGCAGCCTGACGAGAGCCTTGTTATCATCCTTTTCCTCGGCAATGATCTTTTTCACAACGCCGTCCACATATTCCTTTTCTTCGGCGTTCTCCATCATCTTCCAGGTGTAGGCGGGATTCTGCGTGCACCCTACCGCGCCGTTGTCAATGGCCAGCTGAGCCTGTTTTCTGGTCACATTATTGATCCAGAAGCGGGTGGGCGTCTGCTCCTGGACTCTTTCAAAATATCCTTTCCCCATGATTACCTCCAATCCGAAGCGCAGCAGCGTTCTTTCGGGATTTTCTCATGAAAAGAACGCCGGGTTAAACATCCTACGTTTAGAAAGTATAGTCAATCTGACGGAGGCTGTCAATAAGGCATGAATAATTTATGAGGATTATTCACAGAGAATTTAAAATTCGGGATTGACATTTTGTACAAAACCAATAAAATACGAAGGTAGGACGTTCAATGTAGGACGTTTGAACAAAGTATTCATGCGGAGGACGAAATGAAAGCAGGATTGATCTACACGAGCACGACCCCCGAGCTCATCGAGCTGGTGGAAAAAGAAGTGAAGGAAGCACTGGGTCAGGACACGGAGCTTTTCAGTCTTCAGGATCCCTCGATCCTGGCGGAGGTCAGGGACGCGGGTTATGTAACGGCGGCTCCCGCAGCAAGGCTTGTGGGTATGTATATGAAGGCCGTTGAGGAAGGGTGCGACGCACTGCTGAACATCTGCTCCTCCGTGGGCGAGGTGGCGGATGCGGCCCAGGATATGGCGGACTACATCGGCGTCCCTATTGTCAGGATCGACGAGGAGATGTGCCGTGAAGCGGTCCGGAAGGGTGAGAGGATCGCCGTGATGGCCACGCTTCCCACCACCCTGGAGCCCACGAAGAACACGATCAAAAGAATGAGCCGCGAGTGCGGAAAGCATGTGGAACTGGTGGACTGTCTGGTGGAAGGCGCCTTCGGGCTGGATCAGGAGCAGTTCAAAAAGCGCATGGCGGAATCCGCCGGGACGGTGGCGGACAAGGCGGATGTCATCGTCTTTGCCCAGGGCAGCATGGCCTATTGCGAGGAGTATATCGCCGAAATGTATCACAAGACAGTGCTCTCCAGCCCCAGATTCGGCGCTAAGGAGCTGAAAAAGGCCCTGATCAGAAAGGGCACCATGCAGAGCAGGCATTCCTGCTAAGGAATTTCTCCATAGAGAAAACGTAGGAGGTGCCCGAAGAGAAACACCGATGAGATTTTCTTTCGGGCGCAGACCGTCGCCGAGCCCCGGTCTGTATGGCACCGGCAGATCACGGATCTGCTCCGCCGCCTCGCACAAAGTGCTCGGCAAGGAGGAAAGAATGAAAAAGCTTTTGGCAGTATCTTTGGCAGCAATGATGGTGCTGGGCATTACGGCCTGCGGAGCCCCTGCGGGGGGCGCACCTGCGGCAGGTGCCGATGCCGGCGCACAGACTCAGGAGGCGGCTCCCGCGGCGGACGCGGCGGCAGCTGAGACAAAGGACGCGGCAGCCCCGGCGGAGAGCGCTGATGCGGCAGCCCCGGCGGAGAGCGCTGATGCGACGGCTCCCGCAGCGGATGCGGCAGGCGGCGATCCCACCACGGCAGAGCTGGTGCTGAAGATCGGTATCTCCACCAATGAAGAGGACCCCAGAGCCATCGCGGCCACCCAGTTCGCCCAGGAGATCTATGACAAGACCGGCGGCGCGGTAGGAGCTCAGGTATATCCCTCCGGCCAGCTGGGCGGCGATGCCGACCTGATCAACTCACTGGCGCTGGATTCCGGCACGGCGGACATCATCATCACGGACGCCTCCAACTTCGCCACCTATGAGCCCAAGATGGGTATCTCCGCACTTCCCTTCCAGTTTGCGGACTTTGAAGAAGCCTGGGCATTCATGGATTCCGATGTGGAAGCCAAGGCAGAGGAAGGCCTGCTCTCCCAGAACATGAGAGTCCTTGCCCACTACTGCAACGGATTCCGCTGCGTGACCAATTCCAAGGGTGCCGTGGAGAGCCCTGCGGACATGAAGGGCATGCTGATCCGTACCCCCGAGAACCCCGTGATCATGGCCACCATGAGCGCTCTCGGCGCAAACCCTCAGCCCCTGGCCTTCAACGAACTGTACCAGGCGCTGCAGCAGGGCACCTATGACGCACAGGAGAACCCGATTCCCGTTATCTACAACAATAATCTCTATGAAGTGCAGCAGTATCTTTCCGTCACCAACCACATCTATTCCGGTATGTGCTTCACCATTGCGGAGAGCACCTGGAACAAGCTGACCGCCGATCAGCAGGCTGTTGTGGCCGAGGCGGCGAAGAATTCCGCAGATGCCGACAGAAAGATGAACAAGGAGCAGACCGACAGCCTGGTCTCCAATCTGGAAGCAGCCGGCATGAAGATTAACTATCCCGATCTGAAGCCCTTCGCGGATGCCACCGCTTCCGTTCTTACGGACAACGCGGCCACCTACGGAACCCTGCTGGACGATCTGGCAGCCTGGAAGGCAGCAAGATAAACAATTCAACCGATCATGGACAGGGGGTCGGAAGCTCCGGCCCCCTGTTTTACAGTTTTTGTGAATGGGGTTCTGAAACATTACAGATTTCAGATGAATGAGGATTTCTATGAAAAAACTGCAACAGTGGATCGATAAGATTTCCACCGCGGTCTCGGTGCTGATGATCGCAGCCATGATGTTCATTCTGGTATTCAATATCGTGATGCGCCTGATCCCGAAGATCGGCGGCGTCAGCTGGTACATGGAATCCAGCCAGTATCTGAATGTCTGGGCCATGGTCATCATCGGGATCCAGATCACCGTAACGGGAGGCCACCTCAGGGTGGAGGTCATCGATGCCCTGGTAAAGAATTCTCCTGCCGGGAAAAAGATCGTCAAGGTCATTGATGAGCTCTTTATCATCCTGTTTTACGTGATCGCGGCCTACGCCAGCTTTCTTCTGGCCACCAAGGCAAAGCAGGCGGTGTCCACCATGCCTCAGTTCAATATGGGCCAGGTCTACGCCCTGATGCCTGTGGGCTACGCGCTTTCCGCCCTGGCGGCCGTCGTGGATCTCATCGTATACTTTCAGGAATCCGGCAAACCGGCTGAGGCCGGCGGGAAGGAGGATAAGGCATGATCGCATGGCTCTTGATCTCATTTTTCGTGATGCTGGGGCTGGGCGTTCCCATTGCCATGTCCCTGGGCCTTTCCGCCATGGGCGGGATCCTTCTTCTGCACGGTGCGGGGCCTGTTACCATTGCCCAGCGTATGTTTGAGGGAATGAACAGCTTCGCGCTGCTGGCAATCCCCCTTTATACCTTTGCCGGCTTCACCATGTCCAAGGGGGGCATTTCCAAGCGGCTCATGGATTTCTGCTATGCCATCGTGGGCCATATCTACGGAGGCCTTGCCCATGTGAACGTGCTCTCCTCCATGATCTTCGCCGGGATCTCCGGTTCCGCCGTGGCCGACACCGCAGGGGTTTCCGGAATGTTCATGCCAGAGATGATCCGGAAGGGCTATTCAAAGAAGCTGACCGTGGCGGTTACGGCCATCTCCTCCACCATCGGTATCATCATCCCCCCCTCCATCCCCATGGTGGTCATTGCCGGGATCTGCGGCATCTCCACGGGAAAGCTGTTCCTTGGGGGAATCATTCCCGGCGTCTTCTGCGGCCTTGCCCAGATGATCGTGGCATATTTCTTCTCCAAAAAAGAAGGGGTCCAGAAGGAAGAGGGACATTTTGAGCTGAAGGCCGTGGGGAAGGGCTTTATGGAAAGCTGGCCCGCCCTGCTGATGCCCATCATCATCGTAGGGACCATTACCACGGGCATCGTGTCTCCCACGGAGGCCGGCGCCATCGCCGTGGTCTACGGGCTCTTCGCAGGCGGCATCATCTACCGGGAGCTGACCTGGGAGGATATCAGATTCGCTTTTGTGGAGACGGCAAAGACCAGCGGCAAGATCTTTGTGGTCATCGGCGCGGCAAAGCTGTACACGGTGCTTTTGACCACCGCGGGCTTTGACAAGTGGGTGGCCAACACCATGCTGGGCTTCACCACCAATCCCACCATCATCCTGATCATGATCCTGCTGATCTTCTTTGTGGTGACCATGTTCATGGAGTCCATCGCGACACTGACGCTGTTCATGCCCATCCTGTTCCCCATCGCCACAAGCGTGGGCATCGACCCCATCGTCTTGAGCGTTCTGATCACGGTGGTCATCGGCATCGGCCTGGTGACGCCGCCGGTGGGAATGTGCATCTATGTGGCCTGCGATCTGCAGGATATCCGGGTGGGCGAGGTGTTCCCCACGCTGCTGCCTTTCATCGGGGCGACATTTGTGTGCATCGCGATCTTTATCGCCTTCCCCCAGCTTCTGCTGCTGCCCACATATCTGATGCGTTAGATCTTGTGAGCGGAAAC
>CAMNLO010000112.1 GCA_946543095.1 uncultured bacterium | reverse complement strand
TGTGAAGCGATTTACCGATTTTGCGGATGCCGACCTGCCCATTGTGGTGGCGGATAAGCTGCTTTTATCAGACTCGAAAGCGCCGGACCAGGATACGGTAGATGTTAATTCCAATATGTATTCCCTGCTGAACGGTCTGAAGGACAAGGCTTCGGTTTTCCGGGTGAGTGATGTGATCAGCGACAATCTGGCCCTTAAGGAGAAGATGGAGACGGCCAGACCCCTTGTGACGGCTGAGCTGGGGGATAACCAGATGATCAACGCCACCAGTGAGGGGACACAGAACGGAGAGACTGTTTTTCGGATGGACGTTGATTTTAAGGTCACTGACGCTTTAAGCAGTGACGATCTGAATTATCAGCTGAAATTCTACGTGGATAAGAACTCTGACGGAAAATTTGCCTCCGAGGAGGAAGAGACCTCCTCCTTCACCGTTAACGTCTCCAGTCTGTCTGAGATCAAGGCGGGCACGAATTATACCCTTTCCAGAAGATTCAGCGCAAATCAGGCAGGCGTGGTGACCTGGAAGATCGAAGTGTTTCAGAACAGTAGGAAGCTGAGAAGAGGAAGCGTAGTGGGCTATACCAGGATCACGAATGTTCCGGAAAAAGCCACGATCAAGGTACTACAGATCCTGACTTCTCTCGAAATGGCGAATATGGGGGGAGACAGGAGGTCCTCTATCAATTTGGAGGAGCACATGAAGTCCTCCTCCACCTCACTGCTCGGTCAGTATCTGAGGGATGACGCGAACCAGATGCCCTATAATATTACGGTCAGATCCATTTCCTCGGATCTCTTGATCAATTCTGCAGAGATCCCGGAAAAGACGGCGGTGGGATATCGGAAGTTCTTTGAAAAGTTCGATCTTGTGATCTGCGGCTTTGCGGATTGCTGGACCTTTGGAAGGTTTGCTGATGTTGAATTGAACGAGATCGCGACGGAGGGGCTGATGCAGTATATCGCGGAGGGCCGCAGCATATTGTTTTCTCATGACTGTACCTCCTTCTATTCGGCCTATGACGCCAATCAATACAGAAAGAGCGGAGACACTACGGATTATAATACCTACGGGAAAAAGCTGTGGGGGATCAGTTTTAATAAATACATCCGCGACGCCGTTGGAATGAACCGCTATGGCTATCAGTCCCTGAAGGAATACGGAAAGCTGGCCGAGGGAACAGGGGAAAGAGTGCAGCTTTTGCATGAGGGCAGCTATGATAAGGCGTATATTCCCAAAAGCAACAAGCAGACCTATAAAACAAGCGCCAATGATAAAGGAGCATACACCCAGGGAATGTGCTATGAGATCCTTGCGGAAGCTAGGGAAGGCGGCAGCCAGTACGGATATAATAAGTTTTTAAAGGTGGGAGATGACGTGCAGAATTCCGGAGCCAGCTATAACAGGATCACTCAGGTGAATGAGGGACAGATCACAAAATTCCCCTATGAGCTGTCGGAGGAATTCGCGGTAAGCTGTACCCACGGCCCCTATTTTCAGTTAAATCTCAATATTGATGATGATAAGGACAGCATGGGTGATCTTGTGGTCTGGTACTGCCTTGGGGAAGGGCTGGACAAGAGTCAGAATATTCAGGTCACCACCAGTCCGTCGGAGCTGAGCAATCGGATCTACCGTTGTTCCAAAAACAATGTACGGAACAACTACTTTATCTATTCTATGGGAAATATCACCTATTCCGGACAGGGCCACAGACTCTACAGTTCTTTTCCGTTTTCGGAGGATGAGTGCAAGCTGTTTGTGAATACGATCATCACCGCCTGGGCTGCCGGCCTTCAGGTCCCGACGGTAACGCTTCACGGGGGGCCGGCTTTGACCTCGGCGGAGAAGAAGACGGATGTGCTGCCCTACGATGCGATGCTTATGCAGGAGGCTTATGATCAGGCGGATGAACCGGGTCCTGCGGCATTGTTCAGCGCTGAAGGCGCATATCCCGATCATAATGCCGATACAGCGAAAATGTACCGTGACATTTATTTCAAGCCTACGGAGGTCAGCGTTAATGTTACGGATATGATCACGGAGGCAGCGTTTTTTATCAATGATTCCTCCGGACAGACGGTTTATGAGATCCCGCCCAAGGAGAGCGTTTTGGGTAAGAGCACCAATCTGGAAGGGGTAAAACCCCTTGATAAGACAAATGGCGGGATAATCGTAAAGAGGGTAACGGATCCCAACAAGACCTTTGAGGAATGGGAAACAGTGGAGGAGTCAAGCACCAGCAAGGCCTTTGAGCTTTCCCAGGGAGGCTACGCGAAAACCTATCAGCTAAACGACACCAGCGGCGACCAGATGTATGTGGTAAGGATCCCCTTGTCCTTGCTGATGGACAGCAAAAAAGAAAGCTATCTGGACAATTATCCGACAGTCCATGTTTCACTCCATACCCATGCCGTTCAATATCAGGAATCTTTGGAGGTGTATGCGGCAGCGGCCATGACCTACTCCCGGGCTCTGCTGTTTAACCTGGAATGATTCCTTTTGATTCGATCATCCCTGATGCACCCTGACAATGCTATACTTACCTCTTATGCCGCTTCAGCGGCACCCTGAGGAGAGATTACGAATGTGATTTCCCCGATAGGAACAGTGCGGTTTGGGCCGCATGCGGCACAAATGCGGGTTTGGAAGAAAAGCGCAATCCGCTTTGATGTATATTTTGAAGATGAATCCGGAGTGGTCTATGATATCGAAATGCAGGCATCGAAGAAGTATAACCTGCGCAGGAGATCCAGATACTATCAGGGGATGATCGACCTGAATGTGCTGAAGAGGTCGTCGGATTATGAGCGGCTGCAGGATTCGTACATCATCTTCATCTGCACCTTTGATGAGTTTGGAAAGGGGAGGCATGTTTATACCTTTGAGGATATCTGTCTGGAGGATACCACCATCCGGCTGGAGGACGGGGCGAGGAAGATCTTTCTCTGTGCCAGTGGGGAAATGAACGACTGCTCGGAGAAGATGAGGGAGTTTCTGGATTATCTGGCAGCCAGGACCATCACCGGGGAGTTTTCCGCCCGGATCGATGATGAAGTGAAAAGATCCAGGGCGCAGGAGGAATGGAGGCTTGACTATATGACGCTGGAAGAAAAATACAGGGAGAAGTACAAGGAAGGCCTTGAACAAGGAATAGAACGGGGAATAGGATTTGGAGAAGATCGAGAACTGATCAAACTGATCTGCCGCAAGCTGCGGAAGGGCAAAGACTATGAGCAGATCGCGGAGGAGCTGGAGGAAGATGAGACGCAGATTAAAGCGATCTGCGATATGGCAGAGGAGTTTGCCCCCGAGTACAAAGAAGAACAGGTGATCCATGCCTGGCAGTGCATGTGATAGTTTCAGAAAGGAGACCACAATGAACGAGATCTTTCAACGTGTCAGTATACGCAAGTATGAGGAAAGGCCTGTAGAGCAGGAGAAGCTGATCCGGATCCTGAAGGCGGCCATGGCGGCGCCCTCCGCAGGCAACCAGCAGCCCTGGGAATTCTATATCGTTCGCGATAAAGAGACCATCCGGAAGCTGTCGGAGGCAAGCCCCTATGCAGGCTGCGCCGCGGGAGCCCCCGCGGTGATCGTCCCCTGCGTCAGGACAAAGGATTTAAGATTCCCAAGCATGGCTGTGGTGGACATGGCCATCACGACAGAGCACATCCTTCTGGAGGCCACCTCCCTGGGCCTGGGGGCCGTCTGGCTTGGGATCGCGCCGGAGGAGGATCGGGTGAAGTATGTAAACGATGTATTGGGGATCGGCGATCGGTTAAGCGCCTTTGCCCTTGTGCCCGTCGGGTATCCGGCGGAGGAAAGACCCTGGCAGGACCGCTTCGATGAAAGCAGGATCCACTGCGTTGACTGATTGTTACAGCAAGGTGGTACATTATGCTGAACGCAAACCCACTTTTCACATGGCTTGCCATCGCGGCAGCGGCAGTGCTGTCTGTTCCGGCAGGAGATGCCGCAAACACCGCCATGCCCGCTGACACCGCAAACACCGCCATGCCCGTTGATAATGCAAACACCGCCTATCAGGAGGTCAGCTTTGACAAAACCTGGAAATACGGGGACTACGCAAAGATCACCAACGGCGTGGCAAGACTTTACACGGCCCAGGGGGAAAACCGGAAGGACATCACCATCTGCGTGAACGCCGGCCACGGCACAAAGAACGGCCCCTCCGTAAAGACCCTCTGCCATCCCGACGGCACCCCCAAGGTGGTGACAGGCCCCACCAAAGCAGGCGCCACAGAAGCCACCGCCATTTCCGGGGGAACGGTGATGCTAACCGGCGAAACCGAGGCCCAGGCGACGTTAAAACTTGCCCTTGCTGTAAAGGAGGAGCTTTTGAACGCGGGCTATGACGTTTTGATGATCCGGGAGACGGATGATGTTCAGCTGGATAATCTTTCCAGGACCCTTATCGCGAACCACTATGCGGATGCCCATATTGCCCTGCATTATGATTCCACTGCCAAGGACAAGGGGGCCTTTTTCTGCAGCATTCCCGATGATGCAGGGTATAAGAGCATGGAGCCGGTGAAATCCCACTGGCAGGAGCATGAAGAACTGGGGGCCTGCCTGATCACCGGTCTGAAGGAAGCCGGCATCCCCATCTGGAATGACGGGACCCTCCCCATGGACCTGACCCAGACCTCCTACAGCACCATCCCTTCCGTGGATCTGGAGCTGGGGGACACTGCCACGGATTATTCCGACAAGACCCTTAAGAAGGCGGCGGAGGGGATACGCATCGGGCTGGACCTGTTCTTTCCCTGATCCCAACATCATTTTTATGCAACAGGAACAAAGCAAGATTCAAGGAATACAGAACAATGGAAACAAACAACAGAAACACCTTTACAGGATCCATCGGCTTTGTCATCGCGGCAGCCGGCAGTGCCATCGGTCTGGGAAATATCTGGCGCTTTCCCTATCTTGCGGCTAGAGACGGCGGCGGATTGTTTTTGGTGATCTATGTGGTCCTGGCACTGACCTTTGGCTACACCCTTCTGACCACGGAGATCGCCATCGGAAGAAAGACCAGACAGAGCCCCCTCACCGCCTATGAAAAGCTGCATAAGAGCTGGAAGCCTCTGGGGATCGTCTCCTGTCTGATTCCCATGATCATTCTGCCCTATTACTGCGTCATCGGGGGCTGGGTGGTAAAATACCTGATCACCTATTCCACCATGCAGGGGGCTCAGGCTGCCTCCGACGGGTATTTCGGCGCCTTTATTTCAGACCTGACCTCCCCCATAGTGATGACGGCGATTTTTTTGGTCCTCACCATGGCCATCGTATTAGCGGGCGTGGACACCGGCATCGAAAAGTTTTCGAAGATCGTCATGCCGGCCCTCCTTCTTCTGATCCTGATCATCGCCGGCTTTTCCATAAGCCTTTCCTACAAGGACGGCGCTGTGACCCGCACGGGCCTGGAGGGCTTAAAGATCCTGTTCATCCCGGACCTTTCCGGCATCACTGTGAAATCCTTTTTCACCACCATGATGGATGCCATGGGGCAGCTGTTCTACAGCTTAAGCATTGCCATGGGGATCCTCATCGCCTACGGCTCCTATATGCGGGATGACACGAACCTGCTGAACGCCGTGGGACAGATCGAATTCTTCGACACGGGCATCGCCATTCTGGCCGGGGTCATGGTCATCCCGGCGGTGTACGTGTTCATGGGAAGAGACGGCATGCAGGCAGGGCCCGGACTGATGTTTGTGGCGCTGCCCAAGGTGTTTCTGCAGATGGGTCCCATCGGCAGCATCGTGGGGATCCTGTTTTTCGCCATGGTGCTGTTTGCCGCCATCACCAGCTCCGTCTCCATTTTGGAGGCCATCGTCTCCAGCTTTATCGATCAGTTTAAGCTGAGCAGAGTAGCGGCCACCTTCACCGCAGGCCTCATTGCCATTGTCTTTGGCGTGCTCGTCTGTCTGGGCTACAA
>CAMNLO010000111.1 GCA_946543095.1 uncultured bacterium | reverse complement strand
TTTTTGCGAGGATGTTCGGATGAAAACGAATAAAACCAACCCCTGGACCATCGTGCTGCTGATCTCCCTTGTCATCCTGATCCTGATGGGACTCATCAGCAGTGCCCTGGAGATCGGGGAACGGCTTGGAAACGTGCATGTTTCCCTGGAGATCCTGTTCTATGTGCTGATCGCCGTGGTGATCTTCGGCGGGGTGGTCTACCCGCTGGTGGCGGTGTTCTTTGCCCCCATCTTTTCTTTGAAGGAGCTGCACAACGCGGACGGCTCCGCCAGAAAGAAATGGTGCAGGAGGCTGGTGGACAATCTGCTGGAGAATGTGGAGCTGACCCCGGAGGAGCAGGAGGAGGTCAGGGGCTATCTGAAGATGGAGGATGAGACCGACGATAAGCTCATCGAGTTTTTTGACCGGAAGATCGCCCCGGAGTTAAACCGGGAGATCTTTGACACGGCGAAGAAGGTCTTTATCATCACGGCGGTGTCCCAGAATTCCGTTTACGATATGCTGGGGATGGCCAGCGCCAATTTCTCCCTGATCAAACGGCTGACGGAGATCTGCGGCTTCAGACCCAGCAACCCCCAGGTATTCCGGATCTACGTCCGGGTGCTGTCCATGACCCTTTTGGCCGGCAATCTGGAGGATATGAATATTCAGGAGCTGATCCCCATGGCCACGGAAGGAGCCCTGGGCAAAGCCCTTGGCATTGTGGCTGCCTCCGCCACCCAGGGCGCCGTGAATGCCCTCACCACCCTGCGCATGGCGGCCATCACGAAAAACTATCTGCTGAACGCGGATGTTTCCCAGACCAGGAAGGAGCTTAGGAAAAAGTCCTATGCCGAGGCTTTCGAGATCTTAAAGAACATCTTAAAGCAGGGGATGGAGGAAAGCGTGGGGAAAGTGACCACACCCGTCAAGAGTTTTTTTGGGCGGTTCAGAAGCTCTGCGGCTCCGGAGCAGGGAAAAGACTCCCCCAAGGCCATTCCCGCTCCCGGAACGCCGGAATAGATTTTTTTTACAAAAGGGGTTCATTTCAAAAACGGATCTGCCGATATACACAGTAAGATAGCCGGAAGTGTTATCCTGCATTGAAACGGATTTCAATGGTTTCTACACGGAGGTAGAACTATGCTGCGTATATCTGCATTGTCCCATTTCGCGGGCAACGATCCCCATTACGGAAGACAGCTGTATCAAAGAATGCCCAAATCCCGGATCCCTGCCGGCTTTTCCGATGCCCTGAACAAAGCGGTGGACGAGGAAACACAGCAAAAAAAGCAGATCAGGCTGCGGTTTCGCGAGCTTGCCTTAAACGGCAGCAGGGAAAGCGAAAGCATCCCTGTCATGAAGGCGGAGGAGGAAGAGGAGGACGAAGAGGCGCTGTCCGAGCCCCCTCAGAATGCGCCCCGCAGGGAGTTTACGGGAACGATCCGGGACAAGGAAAAGGGCTACTATGACCTGAGGGACACCGCAAAGAGCGGCAGCGCCCAGAAAAGCAAAAAGCCGGTGATCTATAACTACAGGGAGGTGGCCTCTAAGATCCGGCAGGCAAAGACCTCCTCTGCCGCCGGAAGGGCTGTGCTCTCGGCCAAAAGAAAGGTGCTGGAGTTAAAGCGGAAGGTCTCTTCCGGGGAGGGGGATCCGGAAGAGCTGCAGCTGGCCCTGACCCATGCGAAACGGATGGAGCTCACCGCAAGAAAGAAAAAGCGGCACCTGGAAATGGAGGAGCTGGCAGAGATCCTGCAGAAAAGAGAGGAAGGACCGGAAAAGAGCAGCTCTGATCCGAAGGATCAGTTCTTTATCGTGAAGGAAGAGGACCTGACAAAGAAGGAGGAGGAGATCTTCAGGGAGCGGGAGGAGCTGTTTGGGGAAACGACAGAAAAGTTTCGGGAAAGCGGAGAACCCCTTACGGAGGATATGCTTTCTGCCCTGAGCGAAGCCGTTTCAGAGCTGGGGGAGGAAGAGCTTGAAATGCTGGAGGAGGCCATGGAGCTTCTGGAGAACATGGAGCTTCTGGACCCCCATATGAGCGCGGAAGAACTGGAGGAGCTGAAAAGAAAGCACAGGGACGCGGAGAATAAGGCCATGCTGAAGGCGGACATGGATTATCTGAAGGGCCTGATGAAGCATCTGGATGAACAAAAGGGGTCCCCCGGGGCCCTGTATGCGGCAGGGAGTGTTCCGGGAGGCATAAGCCCCGGTCTTTCCGCTGCGGTAAGCGCCCCTGCGGCGGACGCCGGGGCCGCTGTGGATGTGGCGGTGTGATTACGATTCACTGGCCTGCCGGTCCGCTGAATTGTAACAGGAATTTGCCCATTCCAAGCCGTCTCCGACGGCGGGCAAATTCCGAAATCCAGGACTTTAGCCCGTAGCTGTGCAGTCGATCACGGCTCGGGACTGAATTCTAACGCGGTGTGTACGCTCCGCGCGAATTTCTCCGGCAGCACTGGAAAATTGCTCCGAAATACTGTATGATAGCTAAGGCAAAGACATTTAAGCGTGTCTTTGCCTTTCTTATGGCAGAGCCGCCGAAAGGAATATGCCGCTTTGCGGCCGCCGGCTCGCTAAGTGAGCAGGGTGTGAATCGCCTGCCGGGCAGTCGAAGCTCTTCCCTGCCTGATCCTGAGTATCTGAACACAATCACGAAAGAGTAAGAGGCTTGATCTATGGACAAAGGACGCTGTAAAAAAACGATCCTGGCGGTAAGCGTCATAATGATGGCCTTCTGCGTATCCGTTTTGTCAGCCTATGCGGGATCCCCCCGTTTTAATTCCATGCAGGACTTCATCGGAAAAAAGATCTCCGTACTCACCGGGACCGCCTTCGACCAGTATATTGAGGAAAACGAGATCCTGAAAGGGCAGGTGGAGATCCTGCATCAGAACAGTGATGTGGACAGTGTCCAGTCCCTGCTGGACAAAAAATGCGACGCCATAGCCATGGACGCCCCTGTGGCTGAGATGACGGTGGCCACCCACAATGAGCTGATCGCTTTTCCGGAGCTGATCTGTAAAGATAATTTCGGCTATGGCTTCCGGAAGGGATCCCCTCTGGTGGAGCCTTTCAACCGGGCCCTGCAGAAGCTGATGAACGAAGGGATCGCCAGGGAAATGAAGAAAAAATGGATGGGGCAGGATGATTCCCTGAAGGTGCTGATCCCCCAGGATTGGGCAGGAGAAAAGGGAACCCTCCGCTACTGGGTAAACAGCGGTTCGCAGCCCATGTCATATCTGGGGCCGGATGGAACGGCCACGGGCTACTCTGTGGACCTGCTGCTGCATGTGGCCCGTGAAATGGACTATAAGGTGGAGATGTCGGGTTGTTCCTTCGGCGGTCTGATCCCCGCGGTACAAAGCGGAAAAGCCGATGTGGTGGGAGGAAGCCTTTCCATCACGCCGGAGCGGCAGAAAAGCATTGATTTTTCGGATCCCTTTTATAAGGGCGGCGCCGTTTTAGTGATCCGGAAAGAGGACGTGGATCCCGGAGAGATGGCAGAGCAATACGGCCTTACCGCATGGGAAGAACAGGAAGAACCGGAGATGACCATCCCTGAAAAGATCTGGGACGGCTTTTACAGGACCTTCATCGAAGAGAGCCGCTGGAAGGTGTTTGGGAAGGGCCTTTTCACCACAGTCATGATCTCTGTCAGCTCCGCCTTTTTCGGGATCATCCTGGGCTTTGCCCTTTTCATGATCCTCAGAAGATCGGGACAGACGGTGCGTAAGGCGGTGAGCGTCATCATGGGGATCATCGTGGGAATCCCGCCGGTGGTGCTTCTGATGGTGCTGTTCTATGTGGTCTTTGCAAAGAGCTCCTTAAGCGCGATACCGGTTTCCATCGTGGCCTTCACCATGACCTTCGGGGCCTCGGTATTAAGGATGCTGCAAACGGGGACCGGCGCCGTGGATGCGGGACAGACGGAGGGCGCCTATGCGTTGGGCTTCAGCGATCGTGAAACCTTTTTCCGGGTCATCCTGCCCCAGGCTGTGATGCATATCATGCCCAATTTCAAAGCTGAGCTGGGGGCTTTGGTGAAGGCCACCGCCGTGGTGGGCTATATCGCCGCACATGATCTGACAAAGGCGGGAGATGTGGTCAGAAACAGGACCTTCGAAGCCTTTTTCTCTCTGGTCTCCGTGGCCGTGATCTACTATCTGCTGGGGAAGCTTTTGGCTTATCTGGTCACCCGGATCGAGATCTATATCGACCCTGCAAGACGCACAAAGGAGCAGATCTTAAAGGGGGTGACGGAGCATGTTTAGGATCGAGAATATCACAAAACGTTTCAGCGAAGAAGATGTCCCCATCCAAAACTTAAGCGCCCGAGTGAACAAAGGCGATATCATTGCCCTGATCGGCCCTTCGGGCACAGGAAAGTCCACGCTTTTGCGCTGCCTGAACATGCTGGATCCGCCGACGGAGGGAAAGATCTTCTTTCATGACCAGGAGATCACCGCAAAGGGCTATGATCTCACAAAGCTGCGCATGAAGGTGGGCATGGTGTTCCAGTCCTATAACCTCTTCAACCATCTGACTGCTATTGAGAATATCATGATGCCGCAGGTAAGGCTGTTGCGGAAAACAGAGCAGGAAGCCTACGACAGGGGCATGGAGCTTTTGGAGCGTGTGGGGTTAAAAGACAAATATCTGCAGTATCCATCACAGCTCTCAGGCGGTCAGAAGCAGCGGGTGGCCATCGCAAGGGCAATGGCTATGGAGCCTGAGGTGCTGCTTCTGGATGAGCCCACCAGCTCCCTGGACCCCGCCATGGTGGACGAGGTACACCGGGTGGTCAGGATGCTTGCGGACACGGGCATGACCATCATGATCGTGACCCACGACATGAATTTTGCCAGAGGCTTAGGCAACAGGGTCTTCTTTATGGATCGCGGCGTGATCTGTGAAGAGGGAACCCCAGATGAGATCTTTGACAACCCGAAAAAGCCGGAGACCATACAGTTTATCAAAAAACTCAGGATCATCGAGGGTGACATCCATTCGAAAAACTATGATCTGATGACGTTCACGGAGCAGATCCTGGAGATGATGAGGCAGACCGGGCAGCTAAGGGTAAACTGGGACAGCGCCGTGGTGATCATGGACGAGCTGCTGGGAAATATCCTGTTCACGCTCCTGCCGGAAAGCTTCCGCATCCACTACTGTCTGGAATGCGGGAAGGAGGGCCTTGGCATAGTGCTTGGCTACACCGGGAGCAGGCTGGATATGAAGGCATTTCTGGAGGAAAAGTCCGGAAAGGCAGCTTCCCTTGAGGATATGGAGGATCTGACCCGGATCTCCGCCAGAATGATCATGGGTTACGCAAAGGACATCAGCTACACCTATGAGGAAGACCGGGAGCTGCCCAATCAGCTCCGGATCGAAATCAGAAATATCGCATAGCGCTACGATCTGCGTTTACTGTGCCCTGGGAAGGCTCCAGTGGTAACGGGCGGCTAACAGCCTGAGGAGGATGGTCACAGAGGCCCCTGCGATCATGGCGGACAAAGAGCCGGCAGAATCCCATAAGACGGCGCAGAGTATGGCACCGATGATGGAAGCGCAGGCGTAAAAGTGTCTTACAAAAATGAAGGGAGTGTTGCCGGCAAAGGTGTCCCGGAGGATGCCGCCCCCGACCCCTGTCAGCACCCCCACGAAGACCGCCAGGAACAGATTCGGCTCCGGATCGGCGGAATAGGCGGTCTGGACTCCCGCCACGGTAAAAAGCCCCAGCCCGATGGAATCCATCACCAGCAGCAGGAAATCATAGATCTTCCCGGTCTGCTGCAGAGTTTTCCGGACGGAGGGAATAAATAAGATCAGACTCACCAGGATCCCGGTCATGGCAAACACCGGATCCCTGAAGGCCGCAGGAGGCGTGATCCCAAGAATCAGATCCCGCATGATCCCGCCTCCCACCGCGGTGGTAAGCCCTAAAATACACACTCCCAGCACATCCATTTTCTTATCGATGGCCACCAGTGCCCCGGATGCGGCAAAGGCGATGGTCCCCATCAGCTCCAGAACAAAAATCACCGGCATTT
>CAMNLO010000110.1 GCA_946543095.1 uncultured bacterium | reverse complement strand
AGGAGACCGCCGCCAGTTCAGTAAGCATGCTCCTATTCTAACACAGGGTCGGGCGGTTGAAAATGCTGCACCTGCTACAGCATCGAATGGCTTCTCTGAAAGCCTTCACCAAAGACAATGCGTCAAGGCAGGGCGCAGGACCTCCCGGCAGAATACACGGCCGCCGGTCTGTGAAAACCGAACCGTTACAGGGCTTTATTACGCTGCTATCCGGATCTGGCTGCTGTTGCAGGACATAAACACGTCATACCGGTAGCGTTCGTCCTCAATATCAGGTCGGAACAGTTCGCCGTTGTCCTTGATGATGATCTCGGGATCTCCGATGAATCTGAGGACACATTCCCCAAGCACTGTTTTCTTACCTCTTTTTTCTTCTGTTTTCTGAAACAGTGAACGGATGATCTCCAAAACCTCCCCGATCTGTTTCTCTTCGATACCATGGTGCTTCAGATTCTCACTGATCCAGCCGGTGATCCGTTCATATTCCTCGGGAGTATAATCAAAGGAATTCATGAATACCTTTTCATAGTCCGCATCATCCAGCATATAGGGAATGCTTTCGCCGCCCTTGATGATAAAGACAAATCCGTAAAAGATCGCCACGGCAAAGATCTGGGCTAAGAGCATCCCTATGCCCATGGCCACGACCCCGCCGTCCAGACTGAAGGTGACGCAGAACAGAATGGGAAAGAGGGCAGTGCGGAATACCACCATCATACAGGACCATAAGGGCTTTCCCGTATCACCGTAATAATCCCCCAGAAACCCGCCTACAGCAGCGGCGATCATTCCCACAGAGCAGTAGCGTATGCATTTGACAAGCTCTGCCCTCAGGGGAGAGTCCTCAATGCCGTAAAGCAGAAGTACCGCATCCGGTACCACAAGTAAAAGAACCGATACACCCATACCGATAAACAGACAGACCATCAATGCCTCATCAAAAAGAGTCCTGATCCCCTCGCTGTTTTTCTCGCCTGCATAAGTGGCGATCAGATATTCCGCTGCCTCGGAAGGACCCTTGATCATCTGGTATATCTCCAGCATGGCGCAAAGCACTGTGTTGGCAATGAGATAACCGCTCCCCCAGAACATGAGGATCGTTTTTGTAATAGCGGCCGACACCATGGACAGGCATAAACCGGAGGTATTGGATTTCAGTGAATGCTGTGCAAATCGCAAAAGGTCCTGAAAGGAGAACCAAAAACGAAGCCCGTAGGTATTGCTTTTTTTCAGGAAATGGATGGAGACCACCAGAAGATAAAAAATATAACTGAGCAATGTACCGAGGGCGAGACCTCCCATGCCCATGAGATTGGACAGGATAATGGATGCGGCCACATTCACCACAAAGGAGGTCAAATATCCGGCGTAGGAAAGCATATCATCCCCTTCGGAGGCAACCATCTCATCCAGAAATACCGCCAGAGCCATAAAGGGAGGCACCAGGATATAAAACCGGTAATACTCTCTTGCAAATTCACCGATCGAGCCTTCCGCTGAGTAATATGCGAAATACAGATCCTCCATGAAATAGAACAGCACGGTCTGCAAAAGCCCCAGGCAGATCGTTGCAAAAAGACCAAGGGAAAAGAGCCTGTTGGACTTTTCATGATCGCCGTCTCCCTTGGCGATGGCACAGAGATTGGAACACCCGGAGGTGATGATGGTGGAAAGGAAGGTGCTTAAGGAAACAAGGGGGAACATGATGGAGGTGGCAGCCAGCGCATCATTCCCCAGAACGTGGCCGGAAACCACTCCGTCCACCATGGTCAGCGCAACGGCAAAAATGAAGCCCACGGAGTATTCCAGGGCCCGGGTCCTGTACTCGCTTTTGATGAAATTCAATTTTAAAAGCGAACGGAAAGCGGCGGGCAGATGGCCCTGCTTCTTGAATTCTCTTCTGAGGGCAGTACATGCCGCCAGGAGGACCGTGCCGATCAGTGCCACGGAAACACAGGCAGAAAACGTATTGTTCCCCAGTGCCGTCAGCTCGATGGAAAGCTCTTCCCTTGTCCAGTCCCCGACGATGGCTCCGAAGAACAGAACAGCGGTGGGGGGCGTTGACAGATATAAAACCGTGGTATTCACAAGGATCTGGATGAAATTGAACACCACGATCTCCCTGACGCCGAATACATCCTCATCCTTCACAAGCCTTCGGTAGATGACACCGATCAGTGCCATGGAGGTGGCCTCCAGTAAAGCCACAAAGTTATAGTCCAGGGTATTGTAAATGAGATAGTCTGTTGCGATACTGCTGATTAAGGTTCCCAGAAAAGCCACCAGCGGACCGCATATCACGCTTGCCACAGCCTCGATGGATTTCCCCAGCCAGATAGAATCATCATGGGACATCAGTATGACGAGAGTATCAATCCCCAACGTGATTAATGTGACCACAACGATCTGTAATAAACGGTTCAGAACATGTTTGAAATTCTCTTTCATATCCTTTTTCCTTATGACATACCAACAAAACTGCGCCTTTATTTACAGCGGATGATCAGGGATGCAGCGGATCCAGAAACTCCCGCACCGTCATCTGCCCGAAGTCTGAGATCCGGATGATCCTTTTCGCGATTTCCCGCACAAGCATTCCGTAATGATCCACTGTTTCCTTTTTATAGAATCTTACCGGATAATCCATCAGGAGATAATCCCCGGCCGCAGCATCGACGATCTCCAGATCCAGAATATTCTGGGCGGTTCTGTTTGTTTCCCCGATTTCGATCTGCTCTATGCTGTATTCCGAAGGGATCTTAAAATCATAAAAATCTCTCTGATACATGATACAGATGGAATCATCCACCACGACTCTTGAAAACGCATTCCTCAGATACGGATAGACCGAAAACTCGATCCCTTTATCGATCTGTTCCTGAATATCAGAAATGGCATCCTTCATGAGAAGCTCTTCACCGATATGGAGCGCAACGGGAAGATCATTAAACAATACGCCCACAATATTCATTTCCTCAATATTGGAGCGGGCGTTATAGACCCAGGAAACCATCACATCTTCAGCTTTTGTGACGGCTGCAAGTGCCAGCAGGCCGGCTGCGATATAAAGACTGTTCTTGCCAAGCCCCAGATTCTCTTTCAGGGTTTCATACTCCCCTTTGCTGATATCCAGCAGCACCTCTGTGTACTCTGCGGGATTCCCAGGCAGCTCGTAGTCATACGGAAGCTGCCTTGTCCAGCTTGTATCCGAGTATTTTGATTCAAAATATTCCTTCGCCCGCAATGCATGTCTGCTTTCCTCCATCCGCCTTGCGAGGACATGATAGTAGTGGTCTTTTTTCAGATCCTCCCCGGACAGTGTCTTTGCGATATCATCTGCGATGATCGTCGCGGAAAAGCCGTCGCATATGATATGATGGAAGTCCAGGAAAAAATATGCCCCGGAGGAGACGGCAAACACCCTGCATCTGCAGAGAGGATGATCCAGGATCTCAAAAGGCTGTGTCAGGTCATCCTTTATCGCAAGGAGCTTTTCCTCCGAGATCTCTTCCACCCGGATCTCACCCATACGTTCCGGAGCATAGTGCTGCCAGACAGTCCCGGATTCATCCTCATGCAGCACACTCATAAGAACCGGGTGATTTTCTATCATCCGTGTAAGCGCCCCGGCAAGCTTGTCCGCACTGATCCCCGAAACCTTGAACAGGGCGGAGATATTATACATACAGCTTTGGGGAGACAGCTTTTGATAATCAAAGATATCCTGCTGGTGCCTGTTCAGTGCAAGGGGTCTTTCCCTGCATTTTTTCTCTGCTTCATCAATATTAACGGAGCTTGCATTCCCTTTATTGTGATAGATTTCAGCAATCCCATCGGGTGTTTTGCCGGCGTAAATATCCTCCACGGAAAGCCCCTCAAGCCCCAGCTCCACGATCAGCTTCAGCGCAAGAAGAGAATTCCCTCCCAGCAGGAAAAAGTCATCCCTGACGCCGATCCTGGGGATGGACAGAATCTTCTGCATACACTCGCACAGTGCCCTTTCAATGTCATTTTCCGGTGCCTTGTAGTCGCTCAGATAATCCATTACGGAGGGTCTTGGAAGCGCCTTTCTGTCCAGCTTCCCGTTGGCGTTTATGGGAAACGAAGGCAGCCTCACGAAAAAGGAAGGGATCATGTAATAGGGAATATGCTCCTTCAGCAGTTCCTTCAGAGAGTCGATATCCAGGTCGGTATCTCCCAGATGATACGCTGAGAGGAAGGACCCGTTTTCCCCGGAAAAGCCGCGGACCGCGATCCGGTCGATGCCCGTCACCTTTCGGATCACCGCTTCCACCTCTGAGGGCTCCACCCGCTTTCCGTTGATGGATACGGTATCCTTGATCCTTCCGATCAGATAGTAGTTTCCATCCGCCTCCAGCCTTGCCAGATCCCCAGTGTGATAGATCCCGTCCGCAAAGGTCCTGGCATTTTCCTCCGGAAGATTGATGTATCCCCTGGTATAGGGCATTTCGCAGCAGAACTCACCTGCTTCGCCCGGGGCTGCCTCTTTTCCGTCCTCCCCCAGAAGGTACACCTTCATGCCCGGCAGCGCATGCCCGATTGGCGCGATATCACTGGGTTTGTCAAGGATCGTTGCCGTAACGGTGGATGCTGTCTCGGAGCTGGCATAGCCGTTCATGATCAGGATCTTTTCCGGATCCCCCCAGATCCCGTTTGCGGGCTCGGAGCACATATACAGGGTCTTCAGGTACGGCCCCGGATCCTTCATGGAGCGATAAAGGGAAGGAGGAAAATACGCGGAGCTCACCCTGTGTTCCAGGAAAAACTGCCTGAGGGCGTTGGGATCCTTCCGGACAGGATCCTGGATCACCATGACCTTTAAGCCGTTGATCAGAAGATAGGTCTCGATCATGATGGCAGGCACAAAATTCAAGGGGAAGAACAGGGGAAACACATCTTCACCGCGGAAGAACGCACCGTCCCAATGGGAGGTCTTGTAGCACAGGGCGATCTTCCCGTACTCGTGCAGCACGCCCTTGGGATTCCCCGTGGTTCCGGAGGTGTATACGGCAAATGCGGCAGCGTGCAGGTCAAGAGGCTCATGACCCTCAAGAGGTTTCATATTCAGGATGTTTTCCCATGCCTGTTTGTCTATGACGATCCTGCAGCCGCAGTCCTTTCTGATATATTCAGTCCTTTCCTTCGGATAATCATCCTCCAGTATCGTGGCGGCAGCTCCGGCCTTCCATACTCCGAAAAGACAGACCAGGACCGCGCATCCTCTCGGGAGGAAAATATTGACCATATCCTCCTTACCGATATTGCGCTCCTTCAGATAGCGGTACACCCTGGCGGAGAGATCATCCAGCTGTGCGACTGTGAGATCTGTTTCCTTCGGTCCCTCGCTTAATACGACTTTTCCGGGGACCCCTTTCTTCAGTTTTTCAAATTCATCGAAAACATTGATCGCATCAAAACAATCGGTATTCATGCAGCTCTCCCATGTCTTAGTAATCTTTAAATTGTAACACACTTTGCAACGATTCAGAACCCGGCGAATTTCAGAAAACATATGAGACGAATGTATGCATTCGGTCTCAAATATTATTGCAAGATCATTGGTCGGATACGCCCAGTCCGGAAATCGCATGCAGTTTGAGGTTTCCGGACCCGGGGTCCGAATCGTTCAGGAGGAAGGATCGAGGGCTGCCTTGACAGGGAAATTTGCTCTATATTAGAATTTATGAACAGGCGTGACGCGGAACAATCCTGCTCATCGCGCATGAGAACTGTACACATAGTATCCTGTCGGAGAATTCGCATCCGCGAATTCTCCGGGGCAAACCGTTCTGCGGTTTGGCATGGGCTGCCGCTGAAGCGGCATTGGAGGAAAGATGGAATCAAAGATCATGATCCTGGGACTCGGAAGTGTGGGAAGATCTCTTATGAGCATTCTTCTGGCGGAACGGCTTTTTCCTGCGGAAAACATCCTGGCCACGGACTGCAGTGAGGATTCGCTGGAATACTTTCTTTCAGCCGGTGGAAAGAAAGAAAACTTTTTTCAATACGAGATGAACAGTACCAACTACAAAA
>CAMNLO010000109.1 GCA_946543095.1 uncultured bacterium | reverse complement strand
GTATGTTTCATCTGGAGGAGATTCTGAACACCCCGGTGAAACGGCTTTCCGGGGGCATGAAAAGGCGGGTGTCCATCTGCGCCAGCGTATGCCTGGGCCAGCCGCTTCTGTTAATGGACGAGCCCACCGCGGCGCTGGATATGGAAGTAAAGCGTGAGATCAGAGAATGGTTTTTGCAGTATAAGAAGCTGGGAGGGACCCTGTTGATCGCCACTCATGACGAAGAGGAGATTCGGGCGTTGGACAGGTGCTTGAAACTGGAGTCGGGGAGTATCATCCCCTTATGAAGTCAGGAAGGAGAATGTCATGCAGCAATTTGATCCTATGACAGGACAACCGATCGGACAGGGGGGAGGATTCGATCCCATGACCGGCAAGCCTCTGGGCGGCCCTCAGCAGGCTGGACCGCAGTTTGGAGGCCCGCAGATGGGCGGACCCCAGATGAACGGCGGCGGATATCCCCCCATGGGGGGCGCCCCCATGATGGCGGCGCCGGCGGCCAAAGGGGCGGGACTGATCGGGGCGCTGATCGGTCTGGCGGCGCTGTCCGCAGTGGTGGTGGTGGCCACGACGGCCCTGGATGTGATGGGGATCGGCAAAGCAAGCAGGAAGGCCATGCCCTATCTGTTCTATATCAAGGACGAGGATGTGGTCATGGGGACAAAGACCTCGGGTATTAAGCCCAGGACCTTCCTGGACGGCCTGGAGAAAGGCATGGATGAGGTGGATCTGGACGCCATCTCTCCCAACGGGAAGTATCTGTACTTCACGGAATGCAGCAACGAGGACTACGAGGACACCCTGTATCTTCTGGACTTAAATTCCAAGAAGGCGGAGCCCCTGGAGATCGACGAGGATGTCTACAACGTGGTGGCTCTGGATAACGGTGCCCTGTATCTTTCCGACGAGACCCTCTATAAAACGGACACCAAGGGCAACACGGAAAAGCTGTTAAAGGACGTTCAGGGTTTCATGTTGTCAAAGGACAGAAAGAAGCTGCTCTACTCCGATGGGGAGGATTTCTTCCTGACGGATGTGGCGCTGAAGAAGGATGAGGAAAAGCTGAGCCTGAGTTATGACGACTCCATGAAGTTCTATGAGGAGGATCTGACAGGCTTTATCTATTCCAATGACAGCAGACTTTTTATCAGCAGAAACAACAATGAGATCAAGGTGACCTCAAAGCTGAAGAGCACCTGGTGCTGCGGCGATCCTTCCGGAAAGAATATGCAGATCGTCTACACAGAGGGCGCGGGAAAGGACGAGGACCGTACCTCCGTATATCTGTATCAGGAAAAAGGAGATAAGATAATGCCTGTCATCGAAGACGAGGACATCTCCCTCATCACCGCCGACGGCGGTTCCACTTCCTATGTCTTTGCCATCTGGGACAAGAAGCATAAGGGCTGCGAATACTATTTCGGAATCGGCTCCAATTACGGTCTGATCCCGGATCTGGATGAGGATACCGCTATTGAAAGCCTGACAAAGGACGAAAAGACCGGTAAATACTACGCCTTTACCTATGACAAGGAAAAGGGCGCGGAGAAGACCGGCATGATCATTGAGCTCTCCCTGAAGAAGGACACTGCTAACTATACGGAGCTCTATGAAGCTATCAGCTTCCGCAACGCAGCCGACGGCAAGGTCTTCTATTACACGGATCAGAACAAGGACGGTTCCAGGCTCATGGCAGTCAACGGAGCAGATCTTTCCGATGACGTGGAGAACAGCACATACCTGGGGGAAGGGAAAATGGCCATTATCATCGACTGGAGCGACAAGAGCAGCAGCGGCACGCTGCAGGTCTATGACGGCAAGAAGGTGGTGGACGTGGATGATGATGTGTCCCAGATCCTGTCCTATACCTACCAGTAAGGGAACTGTCTTTCTTTAATGGCTCAGTTGATACAATACGCCAGGCTGGAGATCAAAAGAGTACTGCTCCGGCTTGGCGTATTTCTTTTTGTGTGTATTCTGCTGATGGGAGTCCTGGGAGGCTGCTTTTTTCTCACGGCAAAGCTTTTGACCGAAAGAGGGGAGCTGAAGAAGATCCGGGTGGCCATGGTCATGGAGGATGGAACGGAAGACTCCCGGTCTTCGGAGTTTGACCTGATGGTGCGTCTGGCTTCCTCCATGGATAGCGTGCGGAGCGTCTGCACCCTGGAGGCCATGGGCTTTGAGGAAGCGAAAAGCGCTTTGAAAAACAGGGAGCTTCAGGCGGCGATCCTGTTTCCGAAGAGCTTTTATTCCGATGTCATGGACGGCACCAACACCCCGGCAAAGATCGTGTTTCCGGCGGATTCCCCCTTTGAGTCAGGCATTTTCAGAGAGCTTCTTCTGGACGGAGTCTCTCTGATCTCCACGGCGGAGGCCGCCATTTACTCAGCGGAGGATGCGTACACGGTGTATGGGGGCGAGCTTTCCCGCAGGGACATGGAGCTGATGCTTACCCGTATCTTCACGGTGACGGCCCTGGAGCGGAGCCATATCTTTGCGGACAGGCAGGAGGCATCCCTGGGGGAGGCGGCGGATCTCTACGGGCATTATCTGGCGGCAGCCCTGACGGTGCTGTCTCTTCTGGCACCGGTGTTTCTGGCCTTTTTGTTCACCCCGGAGGAATTCTATCTGGAGAGACGCCTGGTGCTCTACGGAGTGCCCGGGGCCGCGGGACGGCTCCTGAAGCTGCTTTTGATGGTGCTTCTCACCTGGGGGATCGATCTTTTGTTTCTTCTGGCCCTGAAAAGCTTTGACAGCTTTCTGCCTTTTCCGGTTTCCTGTTCGATCCATCCGGTGTTTCTGCTTGTGCCCGTTCTGGGAAGCTGTGTGTTTGCGGATACCTCCTACCGTTTTCTGGGGGTCAGCAACGGCGTGCTGGCAATCCTGCTTGCGGGCTTTTCCCAGATGCTCTTAAGCGGCATCGTGGTCCCGTCGGTGTTTCTGCCTGCCTGGGCGGCGCTTCCGGGGAGCCTGCTTCCCGCCGCCGGGTGGCTGCAGGGTTACCAGGGGGCTTTTGCCGGGCATCCTTCGGCGTATGCGCTTCAACTGTTCTGGATTACGGTATTGTTCTCTGCCCCTGTTCTTATGAAACTGTGGGGCCCGGTAATCCGGCGCCCTGTGTTTCTGGAGGACGATGACGAAGTGTCCTGGGTTCCGGACGGGCAGGCGGTTCAGGAAGGACTTTATGAAGCGGAGGAGATAAGAGCCGGGGATACGGACCGGGAAAGTCTGAATGAATCGCAGGAGACAAAGGCCGGGGATGCTGATCAGGAAGGACTTTATGAAGCGGAGGAGATAAAAAAACGGGATGCGGAAGCGGCGAAGGCTCAGAGTGTGCGGGGGGAAAGATATCTGACCTGGGCGAAGATCCTGCTGGCCGCAGCCCTTCGGAATAAGGCGCTGTGGATCGCGGATCTTCTGATGCTTTTATTTCTTCTTACCGCCGCAGGGACCATGCTTCCCTATGCGGAAAACTGTGATATTGCGCTGTACTCGGAAAACAGGGAGCTTGCTTTGTATCAAAGGCTTCTTTCCTCGGATTCCATTTATCACTTTACGGAAGTCTCTTCGGCGGAGGAATTATATTCTCTGGTGCGGTCCGGAAGGGCGGACTGCGGCTTTTTAGTGGAGCAGGATAACGAAGCCCTCGAGCACCGCGCAAAACCCCCCATCCTGTTTGTGTCCTCCCGGTTCACCACAAAGGGGGCGGCCGCAAAGGAGAGGGTCTTTTCCGAGTGTTATAAGGAGGAGGCGGAGGCACTGCTTCTGGAGAACAGGGAAAAGGTCTTCGGCAGGGAGCACGCAAAGGAGATCGAAGCAGCGCTGAAGCAGGGCTATGAGGGATATCTTGGCAGCGACAGGGTCTTTTCCGTAGAATTCATGGGAGATGCTCCGGGAGCCGGGGATCGGGAAGGCGGCTCTTTTGTGCTGCCTGTTTTCGCGGTTATGCTGTTTCTGCTGGCCATGACGGTCTTTGGACTGAGAGGGGACGGAGTGTATTTTGCGAAATATCTGATCCTTTCGCAGAGGCTGCTGTTTCTCGTCCTGCAGACTGTATGCAGGGGACTGGTGCTGATGCTGCCCGGGCTTCTGGTCTGTATGGTCCTGTAAGGAAGCCTGAAGAGAGGGGGCGGTTTCTCAGGAACTGTTTAGAAATAACTAATACACTCCTTGCCGAAAGAACTGCGAAATATGGTTCTTCCGGCGAAGGGATCGATCAGGTTATTTCGTGACAGTTCCTTATGGTGACTCCGAAGGGAAGTATTTCGAGATTTCTTTTGCCGATTATGGTATACTTTCTTGGTTTGGAAGTATTGAAAAACAATGAGCCGCACGGACGCAAATGCCATGCTTGCATGAGCATTTGCGAACATGCGGCGAATGTCCTCCATAAGCATGAAGCGGCGCTGGAATGCGCATGGAGGGAGCGCATATTCTCCTGCGGAGAATTCGAAAAGCAGCAATTCAGCGAAGCTGAATATTTGCGGTGTCTGCGTGTATTTTTCCATGCGTGGCTTGCGGCTTAAGAATGGAAAACAATATCCGGGATCCGTCCCAAAATGAGGATCAAAATGAGCTACGAAAAGAACATAAGAAGCATCACCCCCTATACACCCGGCGAGCAGCCGAAGGGCGGACACATCATCAAGCTAAACACCAATGAATGCCCCTATCCCCCTTCACCGAAGGTGGAGGAGGCCCTGAGGAGTCTGGAGGCGGATTCCCTTCGTCTCTATCCGGACCCGGAGGCATCGGAGTTAAAGGAAGCCCTGAGCAGAACCTATGGACTTCCCGCTTCCCGGATCTTTGTGGGCGTGGGCTCGGACGAGGTGCTGGCGCTGGCCTTCCAGACCTTTTTCGCGGGGAAGGATCCCATCCTGTTTCCGGATATCACCTACAGCTTTTATCCGGTGTGGGCCGAATTGTATGGGGTACCATATCGGAGGATCCCGCTGGTGAAAGAAAAAGAAGTCCCGCGGGCAACGGCAGACTCAGAGCAGACCGGAGCCGCGCTGAGGGATACGGACCGGCACACAGAGGCCTTCCGCATCAAAGCCGGGGATTACAGGATCCCCAACGGCGGGATCATTCTGCCGAATCCAAACGCGCCCACAGGAGTGCTGGAGCCTCTGGACACACTGGAGGAGATCCTGAAGGCAAACCCGGAGAGTGTTGTGATCATTGATGAAGCCTATATCGATTTTGCGGCGGAGTCGGCGGAGGAGGTGAAAAATGGAGTCCGGGCGAGCGCCCTGCCGCTGATCGGGAAGTACGAAAATCTGCTGGTGGTGCAGACCTTCTCCAAATCCCGGGCAATGGCGGGCATGCGGATCGGCATGGCCTTCGGACAGGAGAAGCTGATCAGATACCTTTCCGACGTGAAGTATTCCTTTAATTCCTATACCATGAGCAGGGCGGCCATCCGCCTGGGGGCTGCAAGTCTCTCGGATCCCGTGTATTTCGCGGAAACGACCATGAAGCTTGTGGAAACCAGAGAACGCTCCAAGAAGCGGCTGCAGGCAATGGGTTGGAGTTTTCCCGATTCAAGGGCGAATTTTATCTTTGCAAAACCCCCGAAGAAAAACGCAAAGGAGATCTTTGAGAAGCTGAAGGCACGTGGGATCTATGTGAGGTACTTCAGTGCTCCCGAAACCGCGGAATACTTAAGGATCACAGTGGGCACAGATCGGGAAATGGACGAACTGTTTAAAAATCTGGAGGAGATCGAACAAAATGCTTAAAAACTATCTTTGGATCTTTCTGATCTCAATGGTCCCCCTGATCGAGCTCAGGGGAGCGATCCCCGTGTCCCAGGCGCTGGGGCTTCCCATGCTGCAGTCCTATATCGTCTGCATCATCGGCAATATGCTGCCGGTGCCCTTTATCTTCCTGTTTGCCAGGAAGGTCTTAGAGTGGGGGCAGGACAAGCCCCTGATCGGCCCCTTTTTCCGCTTCTGCCTGGAAAAAGGAAGGAAGGGGGGAGAGAAGCTGCAGGAAAAGGCGGGAGGCGGCCTGTATGTGGCCCTGCTTCTGTTTGTGGGGATCCCTCTGCCGGGGACCGGCGCCTGGACCG